>JAJYDH010000028.1 GCA_021777685.1 Planctomycetota bacterium
TGAGCGGCGGCAACGGCGGGACCAGCGAGTACGTTCGGCCCGACGAGGATATCGAGAAGCACGTCGGGGCGTTCTACGCGAAGATGACCCGGCCGGCCTTCGCCGGGATCAGCATCGAGCTGGCCGGCACGGACGTCAACCGGACCTACCCCCGCGACGTGCCCGACCTCTTCGAGGGCGGCCAGCTCGTCTGGGTCGGCCGGTATCGCCAGTCGGGCCGGGCGACGGTCCGGCTCTCGGGCAAGGTCGGCGGCGAGCGCCGATCGTTCGAGTTCCCCGCCGAGCTGGCGGGCGCCGGCCCGGGGACGGGGCACGACTTCGTCGAGAAGCTCTGGGCCGTCCGCCGGGTCGGGTTCATCATCGACCAGATCGACCTGAATGGCCCGAACAAGGAGCTGACCGACGAGCTGGTCGCGCTGAGCACCAGGTACGGCCTGCTCACGCCCTACACCTCGTTCCTGGCCGACGAGCGGACGAACCTGCACGCCTCGGCCGAGAACCGACGCCTGGCCACCGAGAACCTCTCGGAACTCAGCGTCGTCCAGGGCGAGGCCGGGACCTCGCAGAGGGCGGCGAAGCAGCTTTACAACAAGGCCGACCGCGCCGAAGATGCCAAATACGCCTTCGCCCCTGCCCAGCAGGCGGGACAGCCGCCTGGTATGAGCGGCATGGGCGGGCGGACTCTCTCGCGAGGATCGGCCAAGGCCGCCTCCGCGCCAAACCCGGGAATCCCTTACACCCAAGGGGGAGCCACGCAGATCCAGCCCTTCAATGCGATCCCGAACCCGGCACAGCCGGGCGGCTCGATGCCGGTCCGAGCCCGGTCTACGGCCGACAACGTCCGGAAAGTCGGCACCAAGACGTTCTACCGGAAGGTTGACCGCTGGATCGACTCCGAGGTCAAGCCCGAGGAGGACGCCCAGGCGATCGTCGTGGAGCAGTTCAGCGACGAGTTCTTCAAGCTCGCCCGCGGCCAGACCGCCGAGATGAATCAGTACCTGACCTTCGAGGAGCCGGTGACGGTCGCCCTCGCCGGCCAGGTTTACCGGATCGAGCCACCGAAGGCCAAGTGACGATCGAGCCCCCTCGCAAGGCGGCGAGGGGGTCTCCTCGGGTCTGTATCGAATTTTCTGGCTCCCTCTCCCTCTGGGAGAGGGTTGGGGTGAGGGGCGTCGCCGGTCGAGTGGCCGTCGAACGAGCCCTCTGCGACAGCCGCAGGCGATGCGGCGTCCCTCACCACCGGCCCCTCTCCCGGAGGGAAAGGGAAGAATACATGTCGATTCAGAAAGACACTTTCTCTTTATACGAATAGACCGTCACCATCTCCGGCCGGATGACCTTGTCCCCGGCCTGGAACCCCTTGCGGAGCCGGCTCGCGACCTTCTTGTTGCGGTCGGCGTCGTCGGTCGTGACGGTCGAGAGGGCCCTCTGGCGGCGTGGGTCGAAGGCGTCGCCTTCGATCGCGAACGGCTCGACGCCCTGGCGGTAGAGGATGTCCTCGATCCCTTGCTGGAACCCGCGCATCAGGTCGAGGAGCCGGGCGACCTCGCCTTCGGCGTCCTTCTGGGCGTCGACCATCTTGCCGATGTCGTCGTGGAGTTGGATCAGGTCGACGAAGACCGGCCGGAGGATGCCCAGGAGCATCCCCTGCTTGTACTCCTGAAGCTCGGCATGCAGGCGGTCGACGACCTTCTCGCGAGTCGCCTCGGCGCGGATCTCGCGTTCGAAGAGCGTCTGGAGGGCGTCGAGCTTCCGGTTCAGCCCCTCGCCCAGCGCCCCGATCGCGGCGAGCGAGGGGGCGTCGCCCGAGGGTTGAGAGGGCAGATCGACGGCGTCCGGGCCGTCGTCGGTCGCGATCGACTCGTAGGCCGGCGCCGGGACGACGTAGGCGACCTCGGGCCTCGCCATCCCTTCGAGGATGGCCTCGGGGGCGACCAGGATCTCCTCGTCGGGCTTCAGGAACTCGTCTTCGGTCATACAACCCTCGCAAAGCCGCCGCCAGGCACTACAATCGTTCCGGAGACCGCCCGGGGACCGCGACGCCGACCGACCGACCACCGCAGCAAGGAGCCCGCCGATCATGAGCCGCGTCGAACGTCGAGGATACGGGGCGATCCTGGGACTGGTCCTGATCGCCCCCTGGGCGTCGTCGGAGGCCGCCGAGGCGATCGCCAGGAAGCAGGAATACGGGCCGGACCCGGCCTCGGTCCGGCGATATGGCCCGGGATACCGCTATCCGCAGGCCGGCTGGATCGTCCTGCACATCGAAGGAGAACCTTACGAGCGGGGCTATCAGCATGGCCGGCTGATGGCGCCGGAGATCGCCGACTACCTCAAGACCCTGGCCGCCAGGCGGTCCGCCGGCTCGCCCGGCGCGGCCTGGCGGGAGGTCCGCACGCTCGTCGACGCCCTGTTCCTCCGGCGCTACGATAAAGAGTACCTGGAGGAAATGAAAGGGACCGCCGACGGCGCCTCGGCCGCCGGGGCGACCTTCGACGGGCGGCCGGTCGACCTCCTCGACGTCGTCGCGATCAACTCCGAGATCGAGGTCGACTTCCTCCAGAGTGCCCTGGAGGCCAGCCCCAACGGCCTCGAAGGCCGGACCTTCGCCGAGCCGGCCGCCGGGCATCCCCGGGCCCCCCATCCCGAGCACTGCTCGGCCTTCGCCGCGGTCGGCCCGGCCACGAGCGACGGGTCGATCGTCTTCGGCCACATCACGATGTGGAACCTGGCGATGGCCCGACACTTCAACGTCTGGATCGACGTCAAGCCCTCGCAGGGGCACCGGGTCCTGATGCAGACCTACCCCGGCGGCATCCAGAGCGGCATGGACTATTACCTCAACGACGCCGGCCTGATCGTCGCCGAGACCACCATCGCCCAGACGAAATTCGACCCCGACGGCCAGGCCCTCGCCTCGAGGATCCGCCAGGCCCTCCAGTACGCCGACTCGATCGACTCGGCCGTCGCGATCCTCTCGAAGAAGAACAACGGCCTCTACACGAACGAATGGCTCCTGGCCGACACGAAGGCGAACGAGATCGCCATGTTCGAGCTGGGCACGGCGAAGAGCAAACTCTGGCGGAGCGGCAAGAAAGAATGGTTCGGCGGGACCGAGGGGTTCTACTGGGGCTGCAACAACGCCAAGGACCTGGACGTCCGGATGGAGACCGTCCCCTCGGTCGAGGGGAAGCCGGCCAACCTCGTCTGGCGGGCGTCCGACCGCGACCGGATGTGGCTCTCGCTGTTCCGGGAGCACAAGGGGAAGATCAACGCCGACTTCGGCTTCAAGGCGTTCACCACCCCGCCTCTGGCCGCCTCGCACTCGCTCGACGCCAAGTTCACGACCACGGCGATGGCGAAGGGACTCAAGACCTGGGCCCTGTTCGGCCCGCCGCTCGGCCGGGTCTGGGAGCCCGGCGAGGCCGAGCGGAACATCCCGGGGATCAGGCCCCTGGTCGGCAACGACTGGACCATCCTGACGGCCGAGCCCCCGGCCCCCGCCTCCGACGATACGCCGGTCGCGGTCGACCTCGCGGGCACCTCGCATCACTCCGGCGGTGGGAAGGATGGCGTTCGCCCGCCCGCCTGGCACGGCACGATCCTACCGAAGGGCGACGCCGATACCTGGCTCGCCGCCGCCTTCGCGGATTACGAGGCCATCGTCTCGCTGGAGAAGGCACTGGGCGTCGAGCCCGGGGTGAAGGACGGCGAGGCTCGCGAGCGGATCGAGCTGGCCCTCTACGGCGCCAGGACCCGCTACCTCGCGGCGACCCGCCGGCTCGGCAAGGACGTCCCGCTCTCGAAGATCCGGGCCGAGGTGGACGGGTCGGACTGGTACGAGATCGCCGCCGGCAAGGGGATGCTGCTCCTGGACGCCCTCCGCGAGAAGTTGGGCCACGCCGGCTTCGTCGCCATGATGGACGACTTCGGCCGGTCTCACGCCGGCCACGCGGTCGAGACCGCCCAGTTCGTCGCCCACGCCGAGAAGGCCGCCGGCAAGCCGCTCAAGGACTTCTTCGCCCGCTGGCTCGACGAGCTCGGCCCGCCCGGCGAGCCCGACTCGGGCGTCTGGGCGGTCGACTCGTTCGAGGAGGAGCCGGAGAAGGCCCTCATCATCTACGGGACCCTCAAGGACGTCCACGCCAACGCCGAGGCCGCGCGGAAGCTCCAGAAGGGCATCGCCTCGCGATGGTCGAACGTGACCGTCCCGATCAAGTCCGACACCGACGCGACCGACGACGACTGGAAGTCGCACCATGTCCTCCTCGTCGGACGTCCCGACACCAACGCCGCCGCGTTCAGGGCCTCGAAGAACTTGCCGGTCACCTTCGGCCCCGGCTCGTTCTCGCTCGAAGGGGAGACCTACGCCCATGCGGGAACGGCCGTGATCGCCGCGGGCGAGAATCCGCTCAGCCCCCGGTTCGAGGTCGTCCTGTTCGCCGGACTGGGAGCCGAGGCGATCTGGCGATCCGTCGAGCACCTCGGCGGGCGGAACGGCGGGCACGCCGAGGTCGTCCTGATCGCCCAGGGGTCGCCGCCCCGGGGCCTCGCCCGCGCCGGACGGTGAGCTTTCCGCGGTCGCGTGGGGCGAGTGGTCGCCCCACGCGACCACTCGACCCTCGCGACCATGGCGAGGCTTGACGGGCCGTCCGGGGGGTTTAGACTGGACGGTGCGAGGTGGAGGAATCGACGTCTTTTTTCATTTCGAGTCGGAACCGGCCCAATATTTTGGAAACCACCACGAACCCTCGGCCTCGACCGGACGTACCCATGGTGAAGGCCCTCGGTTCCGAAGCCGTCGAAGACCTCATCCCCATCTCGGACGAGGATCTCTTCAGCCGGTACAGGGACTCGGCCTCTCCGGACGACTTCAACGAGTTGGTCCGCCGCTACGAACGCGAACTCTTTCGATACCTGGCCCGTTATCTCGGCAACCCCGCGCTGGCGGAAGACGTGTTCCAGAACACCTTCCTCCAGGTCCACCTGAAGCGCGGGCTCTACGAGGACGGACGCCCGGTCCGGCCCTGGCTCTATTCGATCGCGACGCATCAGGCCGTCGACGCGCTGAGGAAGGCGGGACGTCACCCGACGGTCAGCCTCGATCGCCGCGTGACATCCTCCGGCGGCGAGAGCGACCCCGGCTCCCTGGTCGACCTCCTGGTCGGCGAGGCGTCGGGGCCCCTGGCCGAGCTGCAAGAGCAGGAGCGGCGCGAGTGGGTGACCCGGAGCATCGAGAAGCTTCCCGAGACGCTGCGGCAGACCCTGATCCTGGCCTACTACCAGGACATGAAATACCGAGAAATCGCCGAAATCTTGAAGATCCCCGTGGGTACGGTCAAGTCGCGACTCCATGCCGCCCTCGCCAAGCTCCAGGAGATGGCCAGGGCCTCGCGACAGGATGGGAACGGTTGATCCGATGAAACCCGAAGACCTGCTGGATTATGCCCTGGGTCAGCTCGAAGGCCCGCACAGGGAGGCCATCGAGGCCGAGCTGGCGATCGATCCCGCCCCGGCGTCCCGGGCCGATCGGCTCGGATTCGCCCTCCGCCAACTGCTCGACGACGGCGACGCGATCGAGCCCCCCGCCGGCCTCGCGTCCCGGACCGCCTCGTTCGTGACCGATCGGACCTCGCGGCGGGCGATCCTCGACTTCGTCCCGGCCCGCGTCCCTTTCCGCTGGGCCGACGTGGCGGTCGCCGCCGGGGTCCTCATGGCCGGCCTGCTCACACTCCTGCCCGCCCTGAGCGCGACCCGGAGCAAGATGAACCAGATGGGCTGCGGCTTCAACCTCCAGCAGCTCGGGGTGAGCCTGGCTAGCTACGCCACCCGGCACAACCATTACCCGGACGTCTGTACCAAGGGGGACGTCCCCCACGTCGGTCATTACGCGGTGGCCCTTCGGGATGAACATCTGCTCCGCGACCTCGACTCGCTCCATTGTCCATGCAAGGAAAAGTGTCCCCTGTCGGGCGACATCGGGCACATCGACTACGCCTACAACGTCGGCTATCGGCAACAGGCCTCGGACCGGCCCGAGCCGGTTCGGCTCGCCCTGCCGCAGGTCCTCCCGCTCCTGGCCGACCAGCCGCCCCACGACGACCACGCGATCCTCCCCGGCAACAGCCCCAACCACGGCTTTCGCGGGCAGAACGTCCTGTTCTCCGACCTCCACGTCGAGTGGTTCCCCACCCGCCACGTCAAGGGCGATCGGGACCTCTTCCTGAACGATCACGAGCGGCCCGAGCCCGGCGTGAGCCCGCACGACGCGGCGCTCGTCCCCGCCGTCTTCCACCTGGCCCCTCGTTGAGCAGATCTCGCCGAGATCCGACCCGTTCTCGAAACCCCGGAGCGTCCGCTCCGGGGTTTTTGCTGCGCCCCGGGCATCTGGAAAGATTGGGGCTCATACCTTCGCCCGGGAAATGTCGATAATCCAGTGAACCCTGGCAGGAGTGGGGTTTTCGCGTCGCTTGAACCCGGCTCGTGGGTCCGGGCGATCTCGAACGCGGTCCGACGGCGGGAGGCCGGCCATGAATGCGCGGAATGTCCGGTGGTTCCTGGTGTTGGGAGTGATGGCGGCGTTCGCGTGCGGGAAGGCGCCCGCCCAGGCCCCCACGCTCCCCACCGAGACCCCGCAAGGCCCTTCGTCGTTGCCGGGGTCGAACACCTCGGCATTCGGGAATGTCCCCGGTGCGGGCGGGACGTCGTTCGCGGCCCCGGCGGTCGGGGGCGGTCAGATCCTGGGCGGCCGACCCGGCGCGGCGACCCCTCGCGTGCCGACCTCGGTCAGCACCCCCGGCGCCGGCGGCAATCAGGCCCCCTCGGCCTCGGTGACGGCCATCCCGGCCGCCGCTCCCCTGACCGAGGTCCCGCTCTTCGGCACGCTCGACCTGCCGGCCGCCGCCGACGAGGGGCCTCCCGACGGCCTGACGTTCGACCAGGCACTCGACCTCCTGATCCGCCAGAACCTCGACCTCAGGTCGCGCCAGTACGAGATCCCGCTGGCCCAGGCCGACATCCTCACCGCCGGACTCCGGGCCAACCCGATTTTCTACGCCGATAGCCAGCTCATCCCCTACGGCGCTTATTCGCAGAAGCGTCAGGGAGGGCCGCTCCAGTATGACGTCAACATCTCGCACCCGATCGACTACTCGCGCAAGCGTCTGGCCCGGCTCGCGGTCGCCTCGCAGACCAAGAAGGCGGTCGAGCTCCAGTATCAGGACGCCGTCCGGGTCCAGATCGGCAACCTGGCCGGGGCCTACGTCGGGGCCCTCGCCGCCCGGGAGACGCTCCGCTATGCCGAGGCCGGCCTGAAAGGTCTCGACCGCATCCTGGCCGCGACCGAACGGCTCCAGAAGTTCGGCAACCGGACCAGCGCCGACGTCCTGCTGATCGAGGCCCAGAAGGGCGCGGCGGAGGTCGGGGTCATGGACGCCCGAGAGGGGCTCCGCAAGGCGAAGCTCGCGCTGGGAGGCTACCTCAACATCCCCCCCGAGCAGGCCGAGGCGATCGAATTGAGGGCCTCGCTCCGCGACAGCGAACCGCCCGCCCCCCCGATCAACGAGTTGACCCAGCTTGCCCTGTCATGCCGTCCCGACGTGGTCGGCTATCGGGTCGGCGTGGATGTCGCCAGGGCCGGGCTCCGGCTCCAGTATGCCAACCGATATGCCGACGCTTACGTCCTCTACCAGCCGTACACGTTCCAGAACCTGGCGTATCTGGGCAACCATCCGGGGGCGACGTCGTGGGCCCTGGGCGTGACCGTCCCGCTCCCGCTCTACAACCGGAATCAGGGGAACATCGAGCGGGCCAAGCTCAACATCGAGCAGACCAAGGTGCAGCTCGAGGCCGTCGAGCGCCTCGTCATCAAGGAAGTGCGCGACGCCGAGCAGGAATATCTGAGCACCCGATCCTACCTGGATCGCCTGGAACAGACGGTCATCCCCGCCGCGAAGAAGGCGATGGGAGACTCCTCGCGGCTCTACGAGGAAGGCGAGACGGCGGACGTCACGACCTTCCTCAACGTCCAGCAGCGGTACAATGACCTCGTCCGGCTCTATCGAGACACGGCGGTCCGCCATCGCCGGAGCATGTTCGGCCTGAACACGGCGGTCGGCGCGCGGGTCTTGCCCTGATGGGGGCCGAAGCTCGCCGATCGCGGGACCGTTCAGGGAAAGATCGTGTTCAGGACCCAGGCGAGCCGGACGCCTGCTTGCGCCAGTCGCCGTTCCGCCAGCGGGAGGTTGGCGTCCTCGTACTCCTGGCCGAGCCTCGCGCCCTTCTTCAACTCGTTCTGAGTGAAGGGGTTGCGATAAGCCTTGCGGGCGATTGCCAGGCTCTCGTCGGCCCAGTCGACCGGCCCTCCCCTGGACCACTCGGCGGCCAACTCGGGCGTGATCGTCTTCGAGAGGGCCTCGACCCACTCTTTCTCGGGCCGGTTGACCTGATCGAAGAGGCCGGAATCCCAGACCCGGTGGAGATTCGAACCCTGGCCGAAGAACTGGACCTGGAGGTCGTTGCCGCCCCGGTCGTCGCGGTGCCCGACGTGGACCGGCTGGTGCATGTCCTGGACGAAATGGGCGAGGAACTTGAGCGCCTCCTGGCGTTCGGCGCGACTTTTCCTCGGATCGGCCAGGATCTTGCGGAAGTCCTCGACCTTGACGACGACGCAACCCTCCTTGGGCTCGAACTTCCGGTCGTACTTCGGCTCCGAGATCGGCACGTTGACGTAGTGCCAGGGGCCCGACTCGGGGCGGTCGCGGCGGACCTCGTCGGCCCAGGTCGAGACGTCGGCCAGCGACTCGCCCGGCCCCAGCAGGTCGCGGACCGCCGCGCGGGCCGCCGGGGTTAGCCGGTCCTCGGCGATCTTGCCGGCGACCCGATGTCCCAGCCGGCCCCACCCCCAGGCCGGGCCGATCATGGTCGACGCCGCGAGAGTCGCGGCGAAAATCAGCCGCACGGCCTTCACTCGACCGATCCCGTCCATTCGTCGTCCGTTCCCCGTCCCGGCCGGGTCCCGCGCCGGAAGTTCGGCCGGCGGGACATCCGGCCCAGCATAGGCGCGAACCGTCCCGCTTTGCTACTGTGAACCGGCGGAGGGCACCGCGAACCGGCCCTCCGCCAGGCCGTCCGGACCGATCTTCGAATTCGCCCAGGAATGCAATCGATGGCTGGCGTCGAGCCCTATTCCCCGTGCCCTTGCGGCTCCGGTCAGAAGTTCAAGTGGTGCTGCCACAAGGTCGAGACGTACGCCGACAAGGCGCAACGGCTCTTCGACGGCAATCAGACCGAAGCGGCCATCAAGGTGCTCGACGAGGGGCTGCGCAAGGAGCCGGGCAACCCCTGGCTGCTCACCCGGAAGGCCATCATCCAGATCCGCGACCAGCAGGCCGAGGCCGCCAAAGCCACGCTCCGACAGGTCCTCCAGAAGAACCCGAAGCACTTCGGGGGGTTGGTCCTGCTGACCCGGTGCGTCCTGGAGACCGAGGGCCCGGTCAACGGCGCCGGGATGTTCCAGCAGGTCCTCTCCGCCGTCGACGACGAGATCCGCCCGCAACTGGCGAGCCTGGCCCGGGTGGTCGCGCTCCTGCTGGCCGAGGCCCGCCACTTCCCCGCCGCGATCAAGCACCTGGAGCTGATCGAGAAGCTCGACCCGGAGGACAGGACCGCCGGGTCGGCCCTCCGGTCGATCGAGGCGAACCCCGGGATCTCGCCCTGGTTCAAGGATCACCGAGAGCTGGCCAAGGCCCCGGCCCACCTCGATGATTCGGCCCGTCGGGGCTTCGACGAGGCCCTCCGGCTGGCCGATCGGGGCCTCTGGGCGCCGGCCGCCGCCGCGTTCGACCGGCTCTCCGCCATCGATCAGGGCGGCGAGGCCGACTACAACCTGGGCCTCTGCCGCCTCTGGCTCGGTGACGAAGCCGGCGCCGTCGCCCCGCTCCGCCGCCGCTCCCGCAGGCTCGGCGACGCGGTGGAGGCGGTCGAGCTCGAGATCCTCTGCCAGCAGGTCGAGCCGATCCAACCCGACGACAAGGTCGAGCACGTCCTGCTCACCTGGCCGCTCCGGAACCGCGAGGCGCTCCTGTTCAACCTCCGGAACCAGGACGACATCTTCGACGACGGGCCCGCCCCGATCGACCCGGACGACCCCGAATCGCCCGAGGTCGACGAGTTGGCCCTCCTCGACCGCCCGGCCATCGACGAGCATTCCGGGAAAGGGCTGGCCGCCGACCAGATCCCCCGGATCCTCGGCCGTGTCTACGTCGGCAAGGACACCGTGGAGCTGGACACCTACGACGACGGCCGCGTCGACTCCCTGGGCGACCGCCTCACCGCGCTGGCCGGCACCTCGATCGCGCCGGCGCATCCGCGGACCAGGGTGATCGACGAGGAATCGAGGGCGCGCCTGGCCCTGCTCTGGGAGTGGCTGTTCCCCGCCAAGATGGAGCCGGACGAGGCCCGCCGGCTCGACCGCGACCAGCGAATCCGGATGATCCGGGACACCTGGCCGGCGACGCCGATGCCCTACCTGGGCTTCCGGTCCCCCGAACGGGCCGCGAAGGACGGCAACGCCGCCGTCCCCCTCCGGGCGGCCCTCTGCCAGTACGAGCGTGACAAGGAGCTGGAGAAGGCCGGGCTCGACTTCGCCGCCCTCCGGTCCCGCCTGAGACTCGAACCCGAGCCGGTGCCCGATCCCGCCACCGTCGACCTCGATCGCCTGCCCCTGGCCCGACTGGCCGCCGTCCCGGTCGACCGGCTCGACGACTCCCGCCTGATCCAGTACTACCGGCGGGCCCGCCGGGCGATGATCGTCGAGGCGCTGGAGGCAGCCGCCCTGCAACTGGCCGCCCGACCGGCCCTGTTCGAGCAGGGCCAGGTCGAGCCCGTCTCCGTCTTCTCCGACCTCGCCAGCATGGCCACCGCCCGGGGCGAGCACGAGCAGGCCCTGGCCTTGATCGCGAAGGGCCGCCAGGCCGACATGCCGGCGAAGCGGGGCCCGAACGCCCCCGTCTGGGACATGATCGAGATCCGCCTCAGGGCCCGCTCCGAGCGCCCCGAGGTCTGGGTCCCCGAGCTGGCCGTGGTCCTGGAGCGTTACGGGCAGGTCCCCTCGGCGATGCAGGTCGTCCTCACGAACCTGGTCGAGCTCGGCCTGGTCCGGATAGTCCCCAACCCCGACGACCCCGGCGACGTCCTGCTCGACAGCCGTCCCCTCCAATCGGTCATGGCCGAGTACGGCCCGAGGGTGACGACCGCCTCCGGCCGCCTGGGCGTCTCCGCCTCCAAGCCCGACCTCTGGACCCCCGGAGGCCCCGCCGCCGGCCCCGGAGGCGGCCTCTGGACCCCCGGCTCCGACGCCGGTGCCCAGCCCGGCGGGGACAAGCCCAAGCTGATCATCCCCGGGCGTTGAAGCTCGGGCGTGCCGCTGGCGCGATCGCCCGGCCGCCGAGGAGACCGTCAGGACCGATCGGCCGGGCTCGACCGGGCCCGGCACGATCGAAGCGTCGGCATGCAAGTCGCGGGGGCGTCCGACTTTCCGCGACTGCGTCGCCCCTCGAAGATACGCCCCGATCTCGCTCACCCACGGGCCCGAGAATGATCTCGCACGCCGGCGATGACCCTCGCGATCATGACGGTCCAGCGCGATCCCGAATACCTCTTCAGGACGCTGAGCAGCCTGTTCATGGCCGATCCCCGGATGCATGAGCTGGGGAGTCTGCATCTCATGGTCGACGCGGAGGATGCCGCGTACCTGGATGACGTGAAGCATCATGCCATCGCGAGGATTCACCCGTTGTCGCCGGCCGAGGGCGAAAGGGTCCGGGACTGGGGACGTCATCGGAGGTTCAACCACAATTGCGTCCGGTGCCTCTGCTTGCCCGTCGACCCCGGAGGCGGCCTGGTCGTCGTCGAGGATGACGTCGTCTTCCGCGACCGGTTCCTGACTCGCCTGATCTCGACCGTCGACGAGATCGAAGATGTCGCGAACATCCGCGATTACGCCCTGGCGCTGACGACCGCGTACGACCTGGAGCGCGAACCGTCCTTCTTCCGAGGGGCCCTGTATTGCAGCTATGGCCTTCCGTTCTACGGGACACAGGCGATGTACTATCCGGCCGCCGTCGCCCGGAACCTGGCCGACTTCATCCGCGAGAGGGGCGTCGAGGCGTTCACGAAGCCCGGCGACCTCCTCGTTGGCGAATCCTACGGCGACCGGATGTATGCCTGCGCCAGGCCGCTGGCGACCCACATCGGGCGGGTCTCGACGGGGCTCGGCGGCTGCGGCCCGAGCCCGGGGTTCGCGCGGCCTCACGAGCCGCTGACCCTCGAGACCTGGGGGCGACCGGGCGGGAACTCCGCGGAGGCTTGACGGCCGGCCGGAATCGAGAGCGGGGAGCGCGAGCCCCTATCGCTTGAGGTGGACCAGCAAGGTCGCGATGTCGGCCGGATTGATCCCGCTGATCCGGCCGGCCTGGCCGAGGGAGCGGGGGCGGACCCGGGCGAACTTTTCTCGGGCCTCGGCGCGAAGTTGGGAGATCGCCTGATAGTCGAGGTCGACCGGCAGGGGCTTGTCTTCGAGCCTCCGGAACCGCTCGACCTGCTGGGCCTGGCGGTCGATGTAGCCGCCGTACTTGGCCTCGATCGTCACCTGCTCGACGGCGGAAGGGTCGTCGGCGAGGTCGAGGAGGGCCGGATGCAGCGAGACCAGCTCGGCCCAGGTCGTCGGCGGCCTCCGGAGGATCTGCTCCAGGGTGTCGCCGGCGACGCGGGTGGTCCGGAGGACGTGACCAAGCTCGCCGATCCGCCCTCGGCGGGCCTCGAAGCGGGCCCATCGGGCGTCGTCGACCAGGCCGATCGAGCGGCCCAGCTCGGTGAGCCGGAGGTCCGCGTTGTCGGAGCGGAGGAGGAGTCGATACTCGGCCCGGCTGGTGAACATCCGATAAGGCTCGTCGACCCCTCGGGTCACGAGGTCGTCGATCAGCACGCCGATGTAGCCTCGCGAGCGGTCGACGATGAACGGGGGCTCGCCCTTCGCCAGGAGTGCGGCGTTGATCCCGGCGATGAGGCCCTGGGCGGCGGCCTCCTCGTAGCCGGTGGTCCCGTTGATCTGGCCGGCGAAGAAGAGGCCGGGGACGGCCTTGGTCTCCAAGGTGGCGTGGAGCTGGGTGGGCGGGGCGTAGTCGTATTCGACGGCGTAACCGTACCGCATGATCTCGGCGTGCTCCAGGCCGGGGATCATCGGGATGATGGCGTCCTGGACGTCGCGCGGGAGGCTGGTGGAGATCCCGTTGCAGTAGTATTCGAGCGTCGATCGCCCCTCGGGCTCCAGGAAGATCTGATGCGAAGGCCGGTCGGCGAACCGGACGACCTTGTCCTCGATCGACGGGCAATACCTCGGCCCGGTGCTGGCGATCTGCCCGGAGTACATCGGCGCCCGGTGGAGGTTGGCGCGGATCAGGTCGTGGACCTCGGGCGTGGTGGTCGTGATCTGGCAGTCGAGCTGCGGCTGCTCGATCCGGCCGGTCAGGAACGAGAACGGCACCGGGTCGACGTCGCCCGGCTGTGGCTCGACCTTGCCGAAGTCGATCGTCCGGCCGTTGAGCCTGGGCGGCGTGCCGGTCTTGAACCGTTGCAACTCGAAGCCGAGCGAGCGGAGGCTCCCGGAGAGCCCCTCGGCCGAGGCGTCGCCGGCCCGGCCGCCGGCGGTCTTGACCTCGCCGGTGTGCATGAGCGCCTGGAGGAACGTCCCGGTCGTCACGACGACGGCTTGCGAGCGATAGATCGCGCCCCCCCGGCAGCAAAGGCCGGCGATCCGGCCATTCTCGACGACCAGGGCCTCGACCATCTCCTGGCGGAGGGTCAGGCGTTCCTGCCGCTCGACGGTGAGCTTGGCGAGGGCCTGGTACGCCTTCTTGTCGGCCTGGGCGCGGGGGCTGTGCATCGCGGGGCCCTTGCCCCGGTTGAGCAGGCGGAACTGGATGGCCGTGGCGTCGGTGATGAGGCCCATCGCGCCGCCGAGGGCATCCACCTCGCGGACGATTTGACCCTTCGCCACGCCGCCGATGGCCGGGTTGCAGCTCATCTGGCCGACGGCGTCGACGTTGATCGTGAGCAAGGCCGTCCGGAGGCCGATCCGGGCCGAGGCCAGCGCCGCCTCCAGGCCGGCATGCCCCGCGCCGACGACGAGGACATCGAATCGATAAGGGTCGTTCCCGGGGACGGGCATGGGATCTCCGGGCCGGACGGGCCGGCCCTCCTTGTCTTCCTCAACGTGGCCGGTTCTGATCCTCGCCATCATACGGGATGGGGCGTCTCGACCGGAATTCGAGTGTGGGGCCGATTTTCCCGATGGTTGCGCGGTGATCTCTGCCTGTGAATTCGTCCGAGTCCCCCGCCCGGGCGGAATCCCGAAGAAAGGCGGTTATCGACCGGGGCTTCGTGGCGAACATATCTCCGAGGATCGCCGGACGAACCCTCCGGTTGCCGCCCGTGAGCGCGTCGATTGGGTTCGTGTCGTTCGAGCCGACGGAGGAGCGAGTTGGGTTGGTGTTCTCAGCGAGCCCCGGTGCGCTGGGTTCGTGTTGGCCGAAATGCAGAACGCCCGGCCTCGGCCGACCCCGAAACCCGGACCATCACGTTAAACCGTTCAGAGATAAGCACTTGCATGACGTTTGGGCTTGTGTTGTCGCGGGCCCGGCCTCCCGTCGGGGCCGGTCGAGACGGCTTGCGAGGGGCGGTCCGGCTCGGCTAACTTGTTGGGGCGTCCCTCGACTCCGACGCATCCCGAGACCGATCCTCCACGAAGGACGAACACCGATGGCCGAAACGCGCAAGGGCGAAGTGACCATGAAGGGCAACCCGATCGACCTGGTCGGCCCCAGGCTCCAGCCCGGCGACCCCGCGCCCGACTTCTCGTGCGTCGACACCAACCTGGGCGCCGTCTCGCTCAAGGATTCCGGAGGCAAGGTCCGGCTCTTCAGCGTCGTGCCGTCGCTCGACACCCCGGTTTGCAGCATCCAGACCAAGCGGTTCTCCGACGAGGTGAACGCCCTGGGCGACAAGGTGGCCGCCTTCACCGTGAGCCTCGACCTGCCCTTCGCCATGAAGCGGTTCTGCGCCGACAACAAGATCGAGAACATCGTCAACCTCTCCGACGCCCACGACCACAGCTTCGGCGAGCATTACGGCGTCCTGATCAGCGGGCTGCCGATCCCCCTCCTCGCCCGGGCGATCTTCGTGGTCGACGCCAAGGACAAGCTGACGCACGTCGAGATCGTGCCCGAGATCGCCACCGAGCCGAATTACGACGCGGCGCTGACCGCGCTCAAGTCCGCCGCCGGCGCCTGAGCCGGGCCGATCGGCGTGGGTGTCGGCGCGCCGGGGCGTCCGCCACCCACGCTCAGCCTTCCCCGGCCAGGGTCCCGCAGGCGGCCTGGATGTCCTTGCCGCCCGAATAGCGGCGGACGACCGGCTGGCCGACGTGGCGGGACAGGGCGTCGCGGAACGCCGTCATCTCCCCGGCCGAGGGCGGCGCGAACCGGCCCGTCGGGTCGGTCACGTCGATCAGGTCGAGCCGGACGGGCGTGTCGCCGATCAGCTCGCCGAGCGCCCGGGCGTCGTCCTCGGAGACGTTCTCGCCCGAGATGCAGACGTAGGAGAGCATGACCCGGTCGCGCCGGGCCAGGGCGTGGCGGCGGGCGGCGGCCATGACCTCCGCGACGGGCGTCCTCGCGGCGATCGGCACGAGGTCCCGCCGCTTCTCGTCGGTCGCGGCCCCAAGGCTGATCGAGAGGCGGTAGCGGTGCCCCTCGCGGGTGTAGCGGTCGATCTCGGGGACGAGCCCGACGGTGCTGATCGTGATCTTCGCCGAGCCGATCGACCCGCCGTAGGGGCAGCGGAGCAGCTCGGCGGCGGCGATCACGCGGTCGTAGTTGAGGAACGGCTCGCCCATCCCCATGAAGACGGCTCCGGTGACGCGACGGCCCTGCGACCGGGCGAGGTCGCGGGCCTGGACCCACTGATCGACGATCTCCCAGGTCGCCAGGCTCCGCCGGGTCGGCATCCGGGCGGTCGCGCAGAAGGCGCAGGCCATCGCGCAGCCGACCTGCGAGGACAGGCAGACGCTCACCGCCCCCGGCTTGTGGAGCGGGATCAGGACCGTCTCCACGGCCAGGCCGTCGAAGGTCCGGAACCGGAGCTTCTGGAAGCCGTCTCCGGGCGAGACGACCGAGGCGTCCCGGGTCAGCCGGGGCAGCGGCGCGACCCGGCCGCCGAGCAGCTTCGGGACCTGGAACGACCGCCCCCACTCGGCCGGGTCGTGGACCCCGTGGGCGAGGATGGCCGAGGTCAGTCGACGGGCCGCCGGGTCGGGCACGCCCAGGTCGCGCGTCCGGGCCAGGAACGAGTCGGGCGTCTGGTCGCGGGGGTCCCACACTCCGGCAAATCCTCGGCGGCCGAAAATGTCCTCGACGTCCCGGCGAATAGCATTACAGTATCGCGAAGGGGGCCGGCCGCCAACCCGGCCGATCGACCCTCGGCCCCGGGCGCGACCTCGTCCGACCCGGGCCGCCGGGCGAAAAAACCGGAGGACCGGCCCAAACCTTCGCGGACGATCGCTCGTAACAAGGGGACAAGAATTCTCGCCGGGCTGGCACCGAGGCCCGGCGGGACGCGCCGGTTCCTGGCTTCCCATCCGGACGTCTCGACTCGACAGGAGAAACTTCCCATCATGAAACGCAACGCATTGGCATGGGCGGCCATCGCGATCTCGACCGCCGCCCTGGTCAGCTCCCGGGGTGTGACCCGGGCCGTCCCGGCGGCCCTGCAGATCTCGCCCGAGGGGCAGAAGCAGGCCCGGGCCCTGGGCGACGCCTTCAACGCCGTCGCCGAGTTCGTCAAGCCCTCGGTCGTGCAGATCAGCGTCCAGAAGAAGGCCCGGCAGGGCGGCGTGAGGGTCCCCTTCAACGGGGCCCCCGGCAACCCGCACCGCGACCTCGGCCCCAAGGAGCTCGAGGACATGCTCCGGCAGTTCTTCGGGCCCGACGGCAAGTTCCAGAAGGAGCAGTTCGGCGGCGTGGCCGAGGGGACCGGCTCGGGCTTCGTCTACGACGAGAAGGGCCACATCGTCACCAACAACCACGTCGTCCAGGACGCCGACAAGATCACCGTCACGTTCTACGACGGCGAGGAGGCCGAGGCCAAGGTCGTCGGCACCGACCCCAAGGCCGACGTCGCGGTCATCAAGGTCAACCTCACCAACTACCGCCCGCTGGTCAAGGGCAAGAGCGGCAACGTCCGCGTCGGCGAGTGGGTCCTGGCCATCGGCTCCCCCTTCGGCTTCGAGCAGACCGTCACGTCGGGGATCATCTCGGCGATCGGCCGGAATGACGACCACATCCTCGGCGGCGACACCTACGAGGACTTCCTCCAGACCGACGCGGCGATCAACCCGGGGAACTCGGGCGGCCCGCTGGTCGACCTCGACGGCAAGGTGATCGGGATCAACGCGGCCATCGCCACCTCGACCCGCTCCAGCGCCGGGATCGGCTTCGCCATCCCCATCGACATGGCCGGCCACCTGGCCGACCGGCTCATCAAGGACGGCAAGGTCACGCGGGCGATGATCGGCATCGAGCTCCAGCCGCTCACCCCGTCCCTGGCCAAGAATTTCGGGCTGGACCCGAAGACCAAGGGCGTCCTCGTCGGCAACGTCCTCCCCGGCAGCCCCGGCGACAAGGCCGGCCTCCAGCGGGGCGACGTGATCACCGGATTCGACGACCACCCGGCCAAGAGCGTCCCGTCGTTCCGAAACCTGGTCTCCACCAGCGAGATCGGCAAGGAATTCCCCCTCACCTTCCTCCGCGACGGGCAGGAGAAGACTGCCAAGGTCACGCTCGTCCCGTTCGAGACGAGGCTGGCCGATCGCGAGCGGCCCGACCGCCGCGAGGAGCCCAAGCCCGAGGCCGAGAAGGTCGAGCTGGGCAACTTCGGCCTGGACGTCCAGGAGCTGACGCCCGAGCTGGCCAAGCAGTTCGGCTACAAGGCCGGCGTCAAGGGCGTTATCATCAGCGACGTCAAGGAGGGCAGCTCGGCCGAGGCCAACGGCCTGGAGTCGGGCATGCTGGTGACGATGATCCTCAAGGACACCAAGAAGACCGAGCTGACCTCGCCCAGGCAGTTCCAGGACCTGGCGGGCAAGGCGGACGAGCTGACCCTCTACGCCCAGACCCCCGACGGGCGCGGCCGGTTCTTCACGCTGGCCAAGCCCAGCAAGTAAACGGCCCGCCGATCGCCGGAGGACCTCTCCCCCTCCGGCGACCCGACGACCGTCCAGGACGGCCCGGCGCTCTCCCCGCCGGGCCGTCCTCTTTTCGAAATCAGGCCGGGTTCCCCTCGTCGAACGCCGTCGTCGAGGCCGCACAACACCAGCGGGGCAGCGGAGGGGCCCGTCCCCGTTCTCGGGCTCCTTCACCGAGTTCGGGCGGGAAAGCCTCTCAGTCGTGGGCTCGGATCGACCCGACGAGCTCGCTCGGGGGCGTCGGCTTGGTCCCGTGCGGCTTGTAGAGCAGGCTGACGACGACGATCAGGCCCATCCCGGCCCAGAAAAACCAGCTGTTCATCTCCAGGGGCAGTTGGTACGCCCAGGTCGGCAGCGACTCCCGCCAGCCGCCTGGGAGAGGCTTGAAGCCGGGATGCACGGCATCGTGAAGGCCGTCGCCGAGGAGCTTCAGCCCGATCCAGCCGACCAGGAAATACGCCCCCGTGGCCAGGCCGTGGAACCGGTCGAGCAGGACCAGGAAGTAGCCGGCGACGAACCTCATGGCGATGATCCCGAGGATGCCGCCGATGTAGATCACCATCAGCTTGACGTCGACGACCACACCCACGGCCGGGATCGTGAAGAGCTCGATCCCGCCCAGGTCTTTGGGCAGGGCCTCGGCCGTGGCGACCGCCGCGAGGATCGAGTCGATCGAGAAGACGATGTCCGTCACCTCGACGCCGATCACCGTCCCCCAGAATCCCTCGCCGAACCGAGACCGGCGGGCCGACCCGTGGTCATCCTGGCCGTGCGAGAGGTGTGAGAGCGCAATATAGAGGAGGTAAATCCCGCCGACGGCCTTCAAGATCCAGTACTGGAGGACCGAGGCCGCGAACACCACCGCGATCAGCCGGAAGACGAACGCCCCGAGCATCCCGTACCGGAGGGCCCGCTTCTGCTGGAGCTTGGGCAGGTGGCGGACCATCACCGCGAGGACGAGCGCGTTGTCGGCGCTCAACAATCCTTCGAGGACCACCAGCGTCCCCACGGTGCCCAGCAGCCATAAGAATCCGGCGGCATCGATGCCCCACATGCCGGTCACTCCTCACGCAAGGGGGATGGGGCCATGCGGGCGATCGGCGACTCGGGCCGTTCCGCCAGGTCCGTCCTGATTCGCGACAGGCTAACACAGAATTGTCGGCGCGGCGACCCCTCGGTCAAGACTCTGCCCCGGCGGATTCCGGTCGCGAGCTAGCCCGGGGCCGAATCGCGGGTTATGGTGGATGAACCGCTCGAAAGGCTCGGGAGGCGCTCCCCGTGATCGGCGCGTCTCCGGACATCGAGAAACGGGGGGCATACGTGCGACGAGCACCGACAGGGGCGAGACCCGTCACGGCCATCGCCGCGTGCCTGTTTGTCGCCGCGGTCGCCCTCGGGGCTCGCGGGCAGGCCCCCGCGCCATCGGCCCCCGCCGAGTCCCCCAGCCCTTCCGCGAAGGCCACGCCCAAGCCCAGACCGACCCCCCGACGCGCCAAACCGGCCGACGACGAGCCGACCGTGATGTCCTCCGAGGCCGCCGCGAAGGCCCGGGGCAAGCCCCTTGAAAGAGACCGTTACGGAGCCGAGCCCGACTGGCGTGAGGTTCCGCCCTGGCGTCAGACGTCGTTTTTCGGCATCAGGGCCGAGGGGCAGCTCTTCATCTATGTGGTCGACAGCTCGGGAAGCATGGCCGACGAGGACCGGATCGACCGGGCCAAGCGTGAGCTCCGGCGGAGCGTCGGGGCCCTGCAATCGCCCCAGCAATTCAAGGTGATCTTCTACAACGACCGCCCGATCCCGATGCCCGGCGACCTCCCCAAGCCGGCCGACTACCCGTCCAAGATGCAGCTTTCCCGCTGGCTCAACCTCGTCGAGCCGGCGGGCGAGACCGACCCCCGGGGGGCGCTCGCCCTGGCCCTGGCCATGAGGCCCGATGCCGTCTTCCTCCTGTCCGACGGGGCCTTCCCCGAGGGCACGGCCTCGTCGATCGCCCGGCTCAACCCCAAGAGGGTGCCGATCCACTGCATCGACCTGGCCAACGGTGCCGCCGGCGACGACCTCCGCAAGATCGCCGCCGAATCCGGCGGGCAGTACGCGGGCCGGGGGCGTTGAGACCGGGCCGCCGTCACTGACCGGCCGAGACCGAACCGACGGGGCTCCCGCGGATCGCAGTCCCTTCCGGAAGCGGCCGGGCTGCGACCAGGAAGCCTCGGGCGTGGAGGTCGTCGCGGAGCTGGCGATAGAGCTTGAAGCCGTCGGGGTAGATCCACATCGTGATCGTGTCCCGGCCGGGGCTGAGCCGGTTGATCGCCCGGGCATAGGTGGAGGAGGCCGTCCGCGTCCCCTCCAGCGTCTCGCCCCGGTTGTTGCCTTCGGGGACGATCTCCCAGCCGAGCAGGGTATAGGACGTGTCGCGAGGATCC
Source organism: Planctomycetota bacterium (assembly GCA_021777685.1). Classification (GTDB taxonomy): domain Bacteria; phylum Planctomycetota; class Planctomycetia; order Isosphaerales; family Isosphaeraceae; genus Tundrisphaera. The sequence goes on from JAJYDH010000028.1 coordinate 20,722, forward strand.
ATGACCTCGGCGATCCCGTCGGGGACCGACCGGCCCAGTACGTAGCGGAGGGAGAACGCCCCGACCGGCCCGACGGTGGCGCCCAGCCGACCCCGCTGGCCGCCGGCCCGGAGGCGAATCCGGGCGTCGGTCTTCACCATCTCGACGAGGCGGTCGAGGTCGATGAACGAGACCCGATCGCGGCGGACCTCGAAGTGGTATTCGGTGCCGTCGGTCGGCTTGGCGACGGCGTTCTTGGCCATCAGGGCCTTCGACTTCGGCTGGGCGACCCGCTCCAGCGCGGCCAGCTCTTGCTTGAGCTTGTCCCGCTCGCCCTTGAGGAAGCCGCCCTTGGTCGAGACGGCGGCGATCCGGGCGCTGGGGTCGCGGACGCGGTTGGCGAGCGTCTGGCTCTCGGCCAGGTCCTTGGCGGCCTGGATCGTGGCTTTGTGAAGGGCGTGCTCGGCCTCGGCCAGTCGCGACTCGGCCCGGGCCCGCTCTCGGGCGGCGTGGTCGAGCGACTCCTCGGCCTTCGCGACGGCGGCGAGGTCGAGAGTCGGTGCGGGAGGGATGGGGGCCGGCGTCCGCTTCGGCCGGGGTGACGGCTTCGGGGACGCGGCGGGGGCCTCGGCCTCGACGACCTTCGCCGGCTGGGGGGCGGCGGGCCCCACGACCACGGGACGTTCCGGCGCGGGCCTATTGCGGAGCTGCCAGGCCCAGACGGCCGCCAGCGCCAGCAGCACGAGCGCCGGCCGGGCGACGATCCGGCCGTAGGAGTCGTGCGGCGAGGGCCCCTGGTTGGAAGGTTGTTCGGGCATCACCAGCTCTCCGACGGGAGGAGGCCCAGCGGGTCGGGGTCGGCGATCTGGAGCGTCATCGGCCAGTCGAGGCCGGAGAGGAGGAACTGGCTCCGGGCGGTCCAGTACGTCTTGTCGCCGCCGGGCTGGACCAGGAACCGGACCCTCGGCTCGATGATCGTCTTCGGGTCGGCGACCCGTTTGGCCTTGACCAGGGCCACCATCTGCTTTTTCAGGAGCCCGTCCCGGTCGGTCAGGGCGTCGGACGTCACGCGGTATCCGCCGGGCTGGACGATCACCCCGCGAGGGCCGCAGACCAGGACCACCTCGAACCGCCGGTCGACGATCGAGGGCGAGCCGACGTCGGGCAGGGACGGCGATCGCCTCCCGCCGCTCGGGCCGCCAGGCGGTGGCGACCCGGACGAGGGCGTCCCGTCCTGCGGCATCCCGCCCGAAGGGGCGCCGCCCAGCGATGGCATCGACACCCCGAGCCCGCTCGGCGCGGAGTTCGAGGAGGGCTGGCCGGTCGCCGCCCCGGACGGCCCGATCACCCGCCTGGCCGCCTGGTTCCCGCCCGATCCCCCCTTGCCCGAGGCCGAGGACTGGCCGGGATTGGCCGAGCCGCCGGGATTCGCGGACCCGGCCGAGGAGGTCCCGTCCGGCTGGGTCGGGTCGCCTTCGGTCGCCGATCCCGGCGGGGGCGGGTCGTTCGAGGAGGTCATGGTGTCGAGGCCCATCGCCAGCGGCCGGGAGAACGGCCCGACGTGACGGACGGGCGGTCCCTGATCGGCGGACGGGTCGGAGGGGTCCGCGCCGCCGGACGACTGCGCTGGCAGGTTCCCCCGGGCGGCCGACCTGGGCCTGGCCGGCCAGACGAACGAGTTGGCCGGGTCGTCCTTGCCCGAGCCGGCGGCCTGGTCCGGCCCCGCGCCCGCGCCCGATCCCGATCCCGGCCCGGCCGGAGGGTCGGCGACGGGCGGCATCCCTCCCGAGGCGAGGTCGCCCCGGGCCGGGCCGCCGGCCGTTGCCGGCGCCGGGGT
>JAJYDH010000029.1 GCA_021777685.1 Planctomycetota bacterium
GCCGGAGGTTGGCGAACTTCTGCCAGACGTCGCCCGGCATCTTGTCGAGCAGCGACCCCTTGCCGTGGACGACCTCGTCGTGCGACAGCGGCAGGACGAAGTTCTCGGTGAAGGCGTAGATCAGGCTGAAGCTGAGCGAGCCGTGGTCGTACTTCCGATAGACCGGGTCCTGGTGGAAGTAGCGGAGCGTGTCGTTCATCCAGCCCATGTTCCACTTCAGGCTGAAGCCGAGCCCGCCGAGGTAGGTCGGCCGCGAGACGCCCGAGAAGCTGGTCGACTCCTCGGCGGCGGTGATGATGCCCGGGTGCTCCTGGTGGCAGATCTCGTTGAGCCGCTTGAGGAACTCGATCGCCTCCAGGTTCTCGTTGCCGCCGAAGACGTTGGGCAGCCACTCGCCGGGCTTCCGCGAGTAGTCGAGGTAGAGCATCGACGCGACGGCGTCGACCCGGAGGCCGTCGATGTGGTACCGCTCCAGCCAGAACAGGGCGTTGCCCAGGAGGAAGTTCTTCACCTCGGCCCGGCCGTAGTTGAAGATCTTCGTCCCCCAGTCCTGGTGCTCGCCGAGGCGGGGGTCCTCGTGCTCGTAGAGGTGGGTGCCGTCGAAGAAGCCCAGCCCGTGGATGTCGCGCGGGAAGTGCGCGGGCACCCAGTCGATGATGACGCCGAAGCCGTTCTTGTGGAGGGTGTCGACGAAGTAGGCGAAGTCGTCCGGCGTGCCGTGGCGGGCCGTGGGCGCGAAGTAGCCGACCGGCTGATAGCCCCAACTCCCGTCGAACGGATGCTCGTTGATCGGCATCAGCTCGACGTGCGTGAAGCCGGTGTCCTTGAGGTAGGCCACCAGGTCGTCGGCCAGTTCCCGGTAATTGAGGAAGCGATTCCCCTCCTCGGGCTTTCGCTTCCAGGAGCCGAGGTGGACCTCGTAGATCGAGATGGGCGCGTCGAGGCCCTGTCGGGCGGCCCTTGTCTCCATCCATTCGTCGTCGTCCCACCGGAACTGGGTGATGTCCCAGACGATCGACGCCGTCTTGGGCCGGTTCTCGGAGGCGAAGCCGTAGGGGTCGGCCTTCTCGACGAGGTAGCTGTTGAACCGGCTCTTGATCTCGAACTTGTAGACTTCGCCCTGTCCCAGGCCGGGCAGGAAGACCTCCCAGAACCCGCCGGTGCAGCTCCGCATCGGGTGCCGGCGGCCGTCCCAGCCGTTGAAGTCGCCGACGACGCTCACCCGGAGCGCGTTCGGGGCCCAGACGGCGAAGTGGACCCCCTTGACCCCTTCATGAGTCCGGACGTGGGCGCCGAGCTTCTCGTAGCTCTTGTAGTGCGTCCCCTCGCCGAGCAGATGGAGGTCGAAGTCGGTCAGGACCGGGCCGAACCGGTAGGGGTCCTCGATCTCCCAGGTGTGCCCGCCGTGGCCCTCGATCGCCAGCCGGTAGGGGAACGGCTCGACGTGGTCCGCGAAGATCGCCTCGAAGAGGCCGTCGGGGTGGACTCGCACCAGCGGCGTCCGATCCGCCGCCCCTCCCTTCTTCAGGACCACGACCCACGCCCGCTTGGCCTCGGGCAGGAACGCCCGGATGACCCGGGCGGCCTTGCCTTCGTGCTCGGCCTCGTGCGAACCCAGGACCGAGAACGGGTCCCAGAAGTTGGCGTGGATCAGGTGGTCGACGACCTCCTTGGGGACCGTCGGCGCGGGCTCGCTCGTCTTGGTCATCGTCATCGGATCGCTCGCTCGGTCGATAGAGTCGCGGAAGGCCCAACGCACACGGCCCACCTTAGCCAAGCCCTCACCGGCCCGCAACCGTCATGCCGCGCCCAGCTTCAACGTCACCGGCCGAGGACCGCCTCGGCGACCAGCGGGAGGTGGTCCGACCCGAGGTCCGGCCCGATCCAGCATCGGGCGAAGCTCCAGTCCCGGCTGCCGAGGACGTGGTCGATCCGGACCCACGGCAGCGCCGTCGGCCGGGTGTAACCGAACCCCCAGCCGGCATGCTCGAAGGCCGAAGGGTATCGGGAGCGGATCGCGGCCATCGTCGAGTAGTCGGACGGCATGTTGAAGTCGCCGGCGACGAGCACCGGCGTCTCGCCCGCCTCGTCGATCGTCCTGAGGAGCCGGTCTGCCTCGCGATCCCACCAGGCCAGGTTGAGCCGGAATGCCCGGAGATCGCCCGCGAACAGCCGAGCCAGGCCCCACCGAGGGGTCGGCAGGTGGGCCGAGCCGACCAGGAATTCGAACCCATCGGGATGGCGCAGCCGGGCCCGGAAGAGAGTCATCGTGTAGCGGAAGTCGGACTCGTTCACGTCGGTCGACCGGCCCAGGTCGCCCACGATCGGGAACCGGCTGGCGATCCGCCCGGCGCGGTCGAGATGCCATCCGTGCTCCGCAAGCGACTCGTCGAGGCCCCGGTCGTTCCCGGGTTCCTGGAAGCAGACGACGTCGACCTTGTGCCGGTCGAGATAACGGACCAGGGCGGGGGCGTCGAGCCGGACGCCACCCCGGTTGAACGTCATGATCCGCACCTTCGCCCCGGCCGGGGGCGTCGCGACCGGGCGACCGAGGGGGAGGGTGAATCCCATCAAGGGACCGACAATCAGCAGGAGATCCGCCCCGACCAGGGCCCAGACCATCCTCCGACGCGCCCGGACGGCAAAGACGGCAAGCGGAATGAGCGGGGCCAGGAACAGCCAGCGGGGCATGAACACCAGCACCGCCACCGCCCACCAGCCGAGGGCGGCGGTCCGGATCAGCGCGACCGAGACTAGCACCAGGAGGCCGAAAATCGCGGCAAGGGCCAGCGTCCTCCGGCCTCGAATCGGGACTTCCTCCGCTCCTCCGGCGGGCTCCGATATCTCCCGGGCAATCTCCGGCGACTCGGGCGGGATCGGCCGGCCGCACCCCAGGCATTTCGTGAGATACCCGGCCCGGGGGTTCGGCGTCCCGCACGCCCGACAGCGCCAGAAGCCGGGCGCGGTCTCGGGAGGGTTCGGCGGCATGGGGGATCCTTTCGGCCCGCTCGGACGTCGCCGAGGGCCGGCGACAGGCCGGTCATCATACCGGATTCGGGCGGCTTCTCGAACCTTGGCACGCCATTCCGTCGCCTTCGCCCCCGCATCCTGTTAATCTAGAGCCTGTAAAGGGCGGGGGATGATCCGTCGCCGGACATCCAAGGTCGGAGTTCGCAGATCGTCACGTCGCGAGGGGCCCGGCGCATGAGTACGGTGTTGCTCGTCGACGACAGCCCGTCCGATCGCGCCCTGTTCCGGACGATCCTCGGACGGGCCGGGTTCACGGTGATCGAGCTGTCCAGGGGGCTCGACGCCGTGGCGAAGGCCCGGGAGATCCGGCCCCACATCGTCGTCCTCGACGTGAACCTGCCCGACACCGACGGCCACGCGGTCTGCCGGGCGGTCCGGGCCGACCCGTTCTGCGCCGGCCTGCCGGTCCTGATGCTCACGACCCGGGGGCACGACGACGACGTCCTCGCCGGCCTCGAGGCGGGCGCCGACGACTATCTCGCCAAGGATGAGGCGAGCGAGATCATCCTGGCCCGGGTCCGCCGCCTGGTCCAGTTCCGCAAGCTGGCCACGATCTCGGTGCTCAACGAGCAACTCGCGCAGGTCGGCCGGCTGGTCGCCGGGATCGTCCACGAGATCCGGGCCCCCCTGACCGTGATCCGAGGCAACGCCGAGCTGATCGCGCTGGAGCTGGACGGAAATTCGCTCGGCCAGCAGTGGGTCGAGCCGATCCTTCGGAGCGTCAAGACGCTCCAACTCCGGCTCGACCATCTGATGGCGGCCGTCCGGACCGGGCCGAGCGACCCCCGACCGGTCGACGCGGTGCCGCTGCTCCGCGAGTCGATCAGCCTGTTTCAGAAGGGGACCGATCCCCGATTGGGGAAGGTCGCCATCGAGCTCCAGGCCCCCGACGGTGTGCCGATCGTCAAGGTCGACGCGGGGCGGATGATCCAGGTCGTCCTCAACCTCCTGGCCAACGCCCACGAGGCGATCCTGGCCGATCGGGGGGAGGGCCGAATCGTGGTCCGCGTCTTGCCGGTGGCCGAGGATGGCGAGGTCCGCGTCCGGGTCGACGTCATGGACGACGGCCCGGGGATCGCGCCCGGTCATCTCGACCGGGTCTTCGAGCCCTTCTTCACGACCAAGGACGGCGGGACCGGCTATGGCCTCTACCTCTCCTCGGAGATCCTGAAGGAGCACGGCGGCCGGCTCACGGCGGAGAACCTCGACGGCGGGGGCGCCTGCCTGTCGATCTGGCTCCCGGTCGCCGAGCCGGACCTGGCCGCCGCGGTGGCCTGAAACCGGTCGATTCGAGCCGAGGGCTCCCAGATCGATGAAACGAACCCGAACAAGATCGACCCGACGAGCCGTCAGGCCCCCCTTGATGGCTTCCTCTCTCCTGATCCTGGGCGGGATGGCGGGGATGATCCTCTCCGTCGGGTTGCTCTCGACCACGGCCGGCCGGTCCCTCCCCGGCCTGGTGGTCGGCTTCGGGATGGTCGCGGCGGGGGTCGGCATGGCGATCGGCCAGGCCCGCGAGTCCGCCCGGTGGGCGGTGCCGGTCCGAGACCTGGCGCGCAACCTCGCCGCCTTCAACGACCGGCCGGGCGAGTCGTGGGACCTGCCGAGCACCCCCGGGCTCGCCGAGCTGATCCCGCCGATTTACGACCTCCAGACGCGTTACCTCTCGCTCCGAGGGCGGGACGATTCCACCGACCTGGCCGACAGCGGCGAGATGAGGCAGGTCGGCCCGCTCGACGCCCGGATGACCCGGAGCGGTTCCTACGAGCCTCCCATCATCGAGCGCCCGACGCTGGGGACGGGCGAGTTCTCGACCGTCGACATGATCAGCCGACTCCACCCCCGGACGCTCCGATGGCTTGAATCGAGCCAGTCCGAGCGCGATTTCCTGGGGTGGTCGCTGGCACAGCTCCAGGACAAGTCATTCCTCGACATCGTCCACGCCGACGACCGGAAGCTCGCCAAACAGCAATTGAGGGCCGCCATCGAACGGGGCGAGGGGCACGGGCTGATCTATCGGATCATCACGGCCAGGGGCGAGACCAGGGCCGTCGAGCTGAACGTCGGCGTCCGATACGGGGCCGACCGCCGGGTCCTCCACCTCCGATGCCATCTCACCGACGTCACCGCCAAGCTCCGCGACGAGACCGAATTGCGGCGCAGGACCCTGGAGCTGACCCAGGCCAACGACGAATTGCGGAGGGCCAACCGCGCCCTGGAGGAGCTGAAGGACCGCTACAGCGACCTCTACGAGAACGCCCCCGCGATGTATTTCACGGTCGATCGCCAGGGGCAGTTCCAGGAGTGCAACGACACGCTGGTCCGGACGATCGGCCACCCGAAGTGGGAACTGCTGGGCCGGCCCGTCGCCCGGCTCCTGCCCGAAGGCCGGAGGCCGACCCCGGCCGACCTGTTCGCCGAAGTCCCCCGCGACGGGTCGATCGAGTTCGAGAGCGTCTGGTCCAAGCGAGACGGCCAGACCATCGACGTCTGGGTCACGGGCACCGCCGTGGCCAACGCGGACGGCAAGGTCCGCCACTATCGGTGCGTCGCCCAGGACATCACCGCCAGGCGCATCCTGGAGGCCGAGCTTCAGGTCAAGAACGACCGCCTGGCCCTGGCCAACGCCGAGCTTTCTCGGAAGAACAAGGAGCTGGACGAGTTCACCTATGTCGTCTCGCACGACCTCCAGGAGCCGCTCCGGACCCTGATCGCCTTCTCCGACTTCCTGATGCGCGACCAGGGCGACCGGCTCGACGACGCCGGTAAGGAGTACGTCCGTTATCTGGTCGAGGCCTCGCGCCGGCTCCGGGCCCTGATCCAGGACCTGCTCTCGCTCTCCAGGGCCGGCAAGGTGACGGCCGAGTTCGCCCGCGTGGACCTGGGCGAGGTCGTGGACGTCCTCAAGTCGGACCTCTCCGAGCTGATCCGGACCCGGAACGCCGAGGTCCGGGTCCTCGGCCCCTTGCCGGCCGTCTGGGGCGATCGCGACCGGATCGGCCAGCTCCTCGCGAACCTCGTCGTCAACGGCCTGAAGTACAACAAGAAACCCGAGCCGAGGGTCGAGATCGGGGCGGCCGGGCCGTCGGACGGCCGGATGGTCACGATCTCCGTCCGGGACAACGGGATCGGCATCGAGCCCCAGTTCCACGCCAAGGTCTTCCAGCTCTTCCGCCGCCTGCACACCCGCGAGGAATACGAGGGCACCGGCGCCGGGCTGGCGATCTGCCAGAAGATCGCGCAGGCCCACGGCGGCCGGATCTGGGTCGAGAGCACGCCCGACCGGGGCTCGACGTTCTTCGTCACACTCCCCACCCCCCCCGGGGCGGTCGCGGCGAAGCGACCCGAGGTGCTCCATGCACCCTGACTTCCACATCCTCCTGATCGACGACAGCCACCCCGACGTCAAGATCATCGAGCGGGCGCTGCACGAGGCCAACGTCCAGCACCGCCTGACCGTGATCCACGACGGCCGCCGGGCCCTGGAATACCTCCAGAGGCTCCGAGACCCGGCCGTGCCCGCCGACCGGGAGCCCGACCTGATCCTCCTCGACCTCAACCTCCCCGGTGTCGACGGCTCGCAGATCCTCGCCGAGGTCAAGGCCGACCTCTACCTCAAGGCCATCCCGGTCGTGGTGCTCACCACCTCCCGACGAGACGAGGACATCCTCGCCACCTATCAGGCCGGGGCGAACACGTACATTCAGAAGCCCGCCGAGTTCCCGCGATTCCGCGAGCTGGTCGTGACCCTCAGCTCTTACTGGCACCAGACCGCGCTTCGAGCCCCCCGCGACCGGCCCAAAGGTTGAGCTCGAAGGGCGCTGGACTGAACGCGAACCCGATACCAGATGGCGAGGATTTCGAGGTCCGGGCGGTTTTCGGAGTTCTACCGTTACGGATCAATGATGCTGAGTGTGTCGTAAGATCGATATTCGTCCAAATTCGCAGCCCCGGGTGGGCGACCGTCAGTAGCCCGGGGTTCAACCCTCGTGACTCGATCAAAGTCCATCGAGCCCTGGAAGTGTGGCAGTCGCCCCCGGACGCGGCGGGACGGTCGCCCTTCCGGGGCTCAATTCTCCTCTCCGCGGCCATCCTCCAGGGGTTCCACCCCGGGCTACTGACGGTCGCCCACCCGGGAATGCAAGTGTCGTAATCACTTGGTGTTGTATTGGCCTGTGAGGGTAAAATTACAGACGAACGTGGTCAAGCCGCCTCCTATCGCCACCAACCCTCTAGCGGACGGATTCAGAGTTGTCGGGATGACAAGACAGGCCTCGTCGAAAATTCACAATCAACAGGCCAAGCCCAAACCCATGGCAGACGTGCCATCGCGCGGACATTTATTCGATATTAAATGCCTCCCGAAGAGCCGCGATGGCCTCTTCGGACATCGTGTGTATTGACCCCTTGTTCAGTCCTAATCCGCCGATCATGGCCTCGGCGGTCGTTTCGAGGACTTCCAGGCGGTCGAAGGCGTCGAGGACGCTGGTCCCCCACACCTGCACGCCGTCGTTGTCGAGGATCAGGATCGGGTTCCCGGGCGAGGCGAGGCGGGCGAGGTCGGCGCCGTCGCCGAACTGGACCCCGTAGCGGACCCGGTTCACGTCCTTGAGGAAAAGGTAGCTCTCGGGGATGGTCCGGGAGTCGAGCGGAGTGTCGGTCACCCCGAACGCGGTCGCGTTGACGGGGTAGGCGTTGACGATCGACTGGATCGTCGGGTGCTGGCGGTAGATGGCCCGGTGGTTCCTCGCGGAGTTGCTCGGGTCCTTGCCGGCCTCCGGGGCGCCATCGCGGACGAGGACGATGTCGTCGATCTCCAGACGACTTCGGTCGACCCGGTGGGGGGTGATGAGGAAGGTGTCGGCGTCGAGCCGGGCGGAGAAGGCCCCCTGCGTGCTGATCATCAGGCGCTGCTGGTAGGCCCGGCGGACGAACTCGCAGAGCTGGCGCCGGAGGTCTTTCTCGAGGCTCGTCGCGGGATCGGGATCGAACGGCGGGAGCGTGGCGGGGGGCGGGCCGAGCTTCGCGTCGGACTCGGACAGGGTCCGGACCTCGCCGAGGATGCTGGCCTTGATGAGGGTCTTGGCGGCGAACTCCAGGGTCTCGAACCGCTCGAACGCCTGCTGGAGGCCGGCGCCTCCGATCACGACGCCGTGGTTTTCCAGGATCACGCAATCGGTCCCGGTGGCGAAGGTCTCGGCGATGTTCTGTCCCAGCGCCGCGCTGCCGGGCAGGGCGTAGGGGGCGAAGCCGACCGTCCCGCAGATCTTCCGGGCCTGGTGGAGGACCTGGGTGTCGGGCACTCGCCGGCAGATGCTGAACGCCACCAGCGCGACGGGGTGGGCGTGGACGATCCCCCTGAGGTCGGGCCGGGCCTGGTAGATGGCCCGGTGGAATGGGAATTCCGAGGACGGCCGGTGCGGCCCTTCGTGGTCCCCGTCGGGCCCGACGCGGACGATGTCGTCGCGCCTGAGGTTCCCCTTGTCGAGCCGGGCGGGGGTGATCCAGATGGCCCCGTCGTCGTCGAGGATCGAGATGTTCCCGCCCGAGGTCGTCGTCATCCGGTAGCGGTAGATCCGCTCCATCGTCCGCATGATCTCGTCGCGGGGGTGGATCAGTTCGCGAGTCTGGCTCATGGCCGGTCCCTTCGGAAATCGGTCGCGACGGAGAGGATGATCGAACGCGATTCTACCGGGCCGGGAGCCCGGTCGCACCCGTCCGGCGTCCCGAGAGGTTGATCGATTCGTGATGCCCGGGAATCGGTGTCTGGGTGCCACGGGTTGTCCTCAACCCGTGATCCGCCGGCCTCGCCGATGGATTCGGATTCTCGGACGCAACCCCGTCGCCTCGACGGGGCCCTCGGGTCCGCCCGGCCCCGTTCCCTGAGTTCGACCAGGCGCATCACCTCACGGCTGCGCCGGGTCAAGATCGAGCGTGGCACGCGGTCGGGTGGGCGAGCCACCGGGTCCCGGTCACAACTTCGTCCCCCGGACCGGGGTCGAGGGCGTGAACGAGCCGACCCCGTGGACCCTCACCTTGCGTTTCCAGATCCGATCGCCGCAGAAGGCGAACAGAACGTCGAGGTCACGACCGCCGAGACAGACGCCTTCGACCCGGCCCCGGTCGGGCACGGGCAAGATCACCTGGGTCGGCCCGTCGTCGGCGCAGACCTGGACTCCCGAACGGGTCGCGACCAGCATCGGGCCCTCCCTGGCGTAGCAGATCGACCCGGCGCCGGCGTCGTCGTCCCAGTCGGCGACGTGCAACCAGAAGAACCGCTCCTTGTTGCCGAGCGTCCCGTCCGGGAAGATCTGGTAGCTGTAGACCCACTTCGACCGCCCATCGGCGACCGACAGGAGCCACCGGTCGGGCCGATACGCCAGCCCCGTCGCCATCTTCAGGCCCGAGTCGACCCGCGTCTTCTTGCCGTCCTTGCCGACGAACCAGACCTCGCCGGATTCTTCCGCCTTCTCGCCCGGGATGGTGACGTACAACCCGCCATCGGGAGTGGCGACGACCTGACGCCCGGGCAGGCCCTCGGCGATCGGTCTCCCGCTTCCCGAGGCGTCATACCTCATCACCTTCCCGGTATGACCCGACACGGCGAAGAGTTCGCCCGCCGGGCCGAAGGACAGGGCGTCGGCCCTGGCGGGTTCGGCGGGGAAGTCGTGGATGTTACCGTCGAGGTCGATCCGGCGGACCTTGCCGTCCGGCCCCTCGGAGAAGAACACCTCGCCCTGGGCGTTACACGTCGCCCCTCGGGCCTCGCGACGGTCCCTGGCGAGGAGCTGCCAGGGCTCGTCCGGGAGGATGATGTCGCGGACCCTGGGAGCCCCCGGCCCGGCCTGGACCGGCCTCGGCCAGTCCTTCCAGAGGTAGCTCATCGCCTCGCGGAAATAGTCGTAATAGCCCGCGACGTGCCCGCCGTTGATGATCCGGAACGAATAGTCGTAGCCCGAGAACTTCAGGGCCTTGTCCATCTCCTGGTCGAGCAGGTACCAGTCCCCCGCGCAGTTTTCCATGTCCCGCATGCCGGTGGTCAGGTAGGCGCGGATCGGCCTCGGCTCGAACTTGCGGACCAGGGTGGGGAACTCGTGCCCACCCCGGAAAGCGACGAAGCTCCCGCTGTTCGCATAGACCCGGCTGAATGCCTCGGGGCGGTGCCAGGCCGCGTTGAACGCCGCGATCCCGCCGCTGCTTCCGCCCGAGATGCAGCGATCGTTGCCGCTCTCCGAGAGCCGGAGGTCGAACCGCCTCGCCACGGCGGGGAGCAGCTCCTCGACCAGGAACCGGACGTTGTCGTCCCCCGCCGCGTCGTACTCGAAGCACCGGTTCCGCCGCCCGATCGTCCCCGGGACGGGCGAGGGCAGGTCCCCCGGCCTGACGAAGACACCGACCGTCACGGGCATCTCCTTCGAGGCGATCAGCGCCTCCAGCAGGGTCTTCTCGCGAGGGTTGTAGCCATCCGTCTTGACGGAGACGCACGCGGGCTTCGAGCCGTCATACTGTGCGGGGACGAAGACCGTCACCTGCCGGACGGTCCCGGGGAAGATCCGGCTTTCCGTGAAGGTGAACTCCTTGGTCGTCCCCTGGGGAATATCCTTCGGGTCCAGCTCGGGTGCGACATATGTGCTGGGGGGCGACTCGCCCGCCCCCGTCGCGGCCGGCGCGATCGAGCCGGCGAGGGGCCTGATGAACCAGCGGAGATGAGCATCACCCGGGTTGTTCGTCCAGAGGTCGACCCCTGCCCCCGGGGTCGGCTTGCCGCCGAAGTGGTCGAGGCCCTTCTCGGGGGAGTGCCGGGGCGCGAGGCAGTACGCCCCGTCCTCATTCTTGAGGAGGGCCCACTCCTGCCAGGGCCGGCCCTTGTCGACTTCGAGCACGGCGGGAGTGCCGGTCTTCTCCCCTCCCCGGGCGATCGCCAGGACGAGGTTCGTGGAATAAGACGGGCTGATGGAATAGAGGTTATTCCCCTTGGGAGTGATGACCCACTTCTGGTTCGCCGACCCGGCCGGCTTGCCGATCGACACCGCCGTCCCCTCGTCCGTCCCCGAGCCGACGGCCTCCAGGACGAACGCCGGGGCTGCCGAGGGGACTATGGAGTAGGCCCCCCAATCCTCCGCGAACGCCGGCCGGGTCGCAGGGCATGCGATGAGGCATGCCAGGACCCCGACGATCCGGCAGGCTCGGGAACCGAATGGGGTCTTCAAATCGGTCGTCATCGCGTTGTCCCTTCGATCCGATCCAAGAATCTCGAACCTCGTCGGCCCCGAACCCGCCGAGCAAAGTCCAGCAGACCGAACCGGCCGGGTCAAGTCGCCACCGGGTCGCGGCGATTGGGAAGCGGGCCCTCATCTCTCCCTCTTCCCTCTTCTTCCGCTTCCTCGCCGACCGGGGCAGCATTGCCGGGTAGAACCGGATCGGAGGCAGGTCGTCGTCAGACTCGTATCGCGACGGTTCGAAGTGCTCGAAGAACCAAAGCATCCGGACGAAGCAGTGGATCGAGAAGCCGGCGGAGGCGACACCGATGAGGATGCCGGCCCCGAGGTCGAACGAGGTCGCGACCCAGTGGAGGAGATATCCCAGGCCGGCCCCGAGCGCGATCAGGCCGAGATTGATCGCCAGGTAGATGAGAAGCAGGAATCACGAGATTTCTCGCTGATCACCAACATTCGAGCGGTGGTGCCAGGTCGTTTTGCTCTTGAAATGATAGGGCCTGCCTCCCGGCGAATCAGGGTGCCGACCGGCCTCAACACCGGAGATGCAGCCCGGGCGATGACGGGGCCGAGTGGGCCGCCAGCGACCCGACGATGCTGGAGAGGTTGACGATCCGCCCGGCCGGCGACTTGTGGAGGAGCGGCAACAGTGCCTGGGTGAGGGCGACGACGTCGAAGAAGTTCGTCTCGAACGCCTTGCGGAGGGCCTCCGGCGTCACCGTGGACGTGGTGTTGAAGCCGCCTTGCCCTTCCATGTCGGCGTCATCGAGCATGACGCCCGCGTCGTTCACCAGGTTGTCGAGCTTGCCGTGGCGCTCCCCGAGGTGCCGGGCGATCGCCCGGTGATCCTCCGGGGTGGTCACGTCGGACCGGACGGCCTCGACCTCCTTGATCCCCTCGGACTTGAGCTTGTCGGCGGCGGCGCGGCCCTTCGCCTCGTCGCGGCTGGCCATGACCACCGCGATGCCCAATTGACCAAGTTCCCGGGCCGTCTCCAGGCCGATCCCCCTGCTTGTCCCGGTGATGAACGCGACTTTGCCCTGCGTCGCCACAATCCTGCTCCCCCCGCGGATTGGTTCCGTCGCGGTTACGCGGCAGGTCGAACCGACCCGTTCCCTCGACCGGGGCCCTTTTGCTGCATATGCAGATAGCATGGAAGACGTCAACCAGAAGACAACCGGCAAATCCCGACCGATCGCGACGCCTTGCCTGTGTGCGGCCCTCCGGCAAGCCTCCCGCGCGGTGACGAGGATCTACGACGCGGAACTCCGGAGGGTCGGCCTGCGATCCACCCAGCACTCCCTGCCGAGGCTGCTCGCCCGGGCGGGCGAGGTCCGCAAGGGCGACCTGGGCGAGATGGCCTCCCGGGACGAGACGACCCTGACTCACGGCCTCCCCCCTCTGCAGAAGAACGGGTGGGTGACCATCCGAGTCGGGGCCGATCGTCGGGAGAAACTGGTCTCGATCACCGAGGCGGGGAGGGAAAAGGTGGAAGAGGCCCGACCCTCGTGGTCGGAGGCCCAGGAGCGAATGAAGAGCATTCTTCCGGACCGGACGTGGGATTCCCTTCTCGCGGCGTTGCCGGAGGTCACCAAGGCCGCCTCAATCGCCACATCGGGAGACGCGTCATGATCTACGCGCGAGTCGGCATCGAGCACGTTCAGACCGCGGTCGATGGCGAGACTCCGGTGCGTTTCCTGGGCGTCTTCTTCGGCGGTAACGATGTGCCCAACGTCCTGCATCCGCCCCAAAGCCATTGAGAGACGAGGGGACTTTCCCCGGTCGGCAGGTCGTCCGCCGCGCTTGAGGCGCGGAAACCGTCGATTGAGCATCCGCGCGGATCGCCCGCTCAACCGGGGGCCATGCTCTCTTCGGCCGAACGGAGGATCTCTCCCGACAGGCCGGGATCGGTCACGATCCGCGACATCGTCAGCGCACCGATCATCGTCGAGACCGCGACCAGGGCGCGACGCCTCGCGACTTCTGGCGGAATCTCGCCGAACTGACCCGCCATGATCTCGACGAGCTGGAGGAAGCCGTCCGTCGCCACGACTCGCGTCTTCTCGTCGCCCCGGGAAAGCTCGCTGCCGATCGCGGCGAGCGGGCATCCGGCGGCCGGATTATCCCTGTGACCGGTCGAGAGATACACCGCCCCGGCCCCCTGGCCGGCGGCCGACATCTTCTCGATCAACGCTCTCACGGCCTCGGCGCACGCCTCCGCTACGAGCTGATCCTTCGACTCGAAATGCTTGTAGAAACCGCCATGAGTCAGGCCGGCGGCCTTCATCAGGTCGTTCAGCCCGGTCGCGACGACCCCATGCTTGCGGAACTCGCCGGCGGCCGCCGTCACGATCCGCTCGCGCGTCCGCGCCGCCTCCTCTCTCGACTTCCTCATGAAATGACCTCCGGCCGGGAACGGCTTGGATTTTGGTTGACATCCAAATTGGACATCTCTAGGATTTGGATGTCAACCAAAATCTTAGGCGGCGGTCACGGAGAATTCCAATGATTGCGGGCAAAGTGCTGGTCACCGGGGCGACGGGCGACACCGGGCGGGCCACCGTCGATGAGTTGCTGGCGCGAGGCCATCAGGTCCGGGCGCTGGCCCACGGGCAGGACGAGCGGTCGAAGGCGCTCCAGGATCGCGGGGTCGAGGTCGTCTTCGGCGACCTCCTCGACTTCGGCCAGGTCCGATCCGCCCTGAGCGGCGTCCATCGGGCCTACTTCGTCTATCCCATCCGCCCCGGGATCTTGCAGGCGACGGCCTATTTCGCCCAGGCGGCGAAGGAGGCCGGCGTGGACGGCATCGTCAACATGTCGCAGAAGTCCGCCAGGGAGGACGCCAACAGCCACGCCGCGACCGATCACTGGCTCTCCGAGCGGGTCTTCGACTGGTCCGGCCTCGCCGTCGCCCACATCCGGCCGACCTACTTCGCCGAGTGGCTGCTCTACCTCGCCCCGATGATCAAGGCCGGCCTGCTCCACGTGCCGTTCGGCACCGGCAAGCACGCCCCGATCGCCGCCGAGGACATGGGCCGTGTGATCGTCGGCATCCTCGAAGACCCCGCATCGCACGAGGGCCAGATCTACCCCTTGTTCGGCCCGGTCGAATACACCTACCGTGAGACCGCCGAGATCCTGGGCCGCGTGCTCGGCAAGGACGTCCGATACAAGCAGGTCGACTTCGAGGAGTTCAGCAAGATCCTCCAGGGCGGCGGGAAGAACGCGGGCCGCGAGAATTCCTTCCTCTTCCAGCACTTGAAAGAAGTCGCGATCGACCACCAGAACGGGGTCTTCGAGGGCACCAACGACCTCGTCGAGAAGCTCGGCGGCCGCCCCCCGATGACGCTCGAAGCGTTCATCACAAAGAATCGCCGGGCTTTCGAGTGACCCATCAACGAGCGGCGGGCAACCTCCATGAGCCGATTGCCCGTCCTTCCCGAACCCCAAGAGGTGGATCATGCCCGGATCGCTCTCGGCCGGCGTGCTACTGACAGTGACCGCGGCGGGTGTGGTTGTCCTCGTGGCGCTCGGGCTCGACCGGGCGGCCCGCCTGGCGGCCTCGGCCCATCCCCGGACCCTCGCCGCCTCCGTCGCGTCCGGGCTGTGCGCGTGGCTCGTCGCGACCGCCACGCTGGCCCAGGGCGGGGTCTTCGGCGACGGGACGGCTCGGCCGCCGCGGTGGCCGTTACTCCCCCTGATCGCCCTCGGGACAGTCGGCATCCTGTCGCGGACTCGGACATTCCGGCGACTCCTTGCGGAAGTCCCGTCCTGGCAGCCGGTCGCCCTCCAGGCGTTCCGGATCGGCGTGGAGCTGGCCTTCTGGCAACTCCACAGGGGAGGACTCGCGCCCGCCCAGGTCACGTTCGAGGGTCGGAACTTCGATGGTCTCGTCGGCCTCACGGCCCCGGTCGTTGCGGTTGGGATCGCGGTCGGTTGGTTCGGCCCGCGGCTGGCGATCGCCTGGAATCTCTTCGGCCTGCTGATGTTGTTCAACGCGATCGGGACCGTCGCCACATCCGCCCCCGGCCCGGTCCACCTCGACTGGCCGGGCGAGCCGTTCACCGCGATTGCCACCTGGCCGGTCATCTGGATACCGGCCTTCCTCGCCCCGGCCGGGATCTTCCTCCACTTCATATCGATCCGCCAGTCGCTCGGCCGTCTCGCCAGGCGTGGACCTGAAATCCGAGGCGGCGACCCGGGCTGACTCTACCGGATTGCAGGTATCGGGCTTCTGAAGCCCATCAGTGAGGTCGACGCGATCAGGTTGTGGAGCCAGTGCTCATGGTAGTGCCTGCCGTTGAGCCGATGCGCCGGGCTGTCGAAAGGCCGAGGGCTCTTGCCCCGCGGCGCGTACGGCCGGAAGTTCTGGAGCAGCGCCCAGCCCCTCAGCCTCAGCTCGGACGAGCCCTGTTGGCCGTGCAGGCCCCGCCCGGCTTACATCAGCCGGCACAGCCGGTTCATCGGCAGGTCCACCGCGTTGCTCGTCCGATGGCAGCCCGGGTGGTCGTAGGCCGCCGCGTACGACTCCGTCCTGGCCCACAGCTTCTCCAGCATCTGGCCCACCGGGCCGGTCCAGGTCCGCTCGGCGCACCAGCCCCGAAATTCGCCCATCCGGCGGCGGAACTCCTCGGCGGTGTCGGCGGTGACGATCTTTCGCAACTTCAGGCCGGGGAGCTTGCGCGATTCACGCCCGAAGCCGTGCAGGCGATAGCCTCGGTCGAAGCCGGCCGGGAACAGCTCGGGGGCCGACCGGGCGCATTCGGCGACGGCCAGCCGGGTGCGTCGGGCGTCCTCCCAGATTTCGTCGTATCGCGCGCGGGTCATGGGGATGACGATCTGTTTGGCGCCGCGCGGCGATTGCGAGGCCGGGGATTTTCGTTCACGATTGACCCGCCGGGTCTTCGGTCGTGCGTCCATCTTCGTGTCTTCTCCTGTGGTAAGAAGAAGCATGACGAAGACATCGCCGGCCGGATACCCGACACCTCAATACCTGCAATCCGGTAGAGTCAGCAAATCCTGATCTTCGAAAGGCGGGGCCATCGTACCTGACGTGGTCGAGGAGACCGAGATGACCGGCTGGACGGCCGGTATCGCCCCGGTGCCGGTCAAGTCGGCCGGCGTCAATGCCGTCAGGGACGCCTGCGAGGCGTCGAGTAATTGGAGGCGATCCAGACGCCCCAGGGAAGGACGGATCGCGCGGCGGCGAGCGATTCGATGCGAACGCAGGGGGGACGTCCTCGGGTGCGAGTCATCCGATGGAGCGCGAACATCGCTCGATGAGGACTGGCAGTCCCTCGTTCGCGGGCCGGTTTCATCGACGGATCAAGCGTTGGAATTGAATCTGTTGAAATGTGTTGAGGTCATATCGGGGCTGAAATCGCTCGCCAAGTATTTTTTTGTCGGCAAAGGAGAGATTTGTAGATTCTCCCCTGGTCGTCCGACAGGAAGTCCCAGCCGACCGGGATAAATCGCCCGATCCGGCCCGCGCTCCCGGGCGATTCGGGTTGACCCCCCGGGCGATGTCTTTTACGATCCGCCGCGATGCGACGGACGGAGCCCGCCCCCATCGAGCCCACCCGGAATCGACTCCCCTGCTCGCCCGTTTCGTACTTTCACCGACCCTCCGAGCGGGAAGCGAACCATGCGGATCGGGATCATCCTGGTTGTCCTTGGGGTGGCGGGCGTCTCGGCCTACCTGGGCGTCGAGACTCGTCGGAACCGCCTGGTCTGGGACCACTTCGACGTGGTCAAGCCGGGCATCCTCTACCGGAGCGGGCAGCTCAATCCCGAGCAGCTCAAGCAGGCGGTCGCGCGTCACGGGCTGCGGACGGTCGTCAACTTCCAGAGGCCCGGGCCGGGCGTCGAGTACGAGCGGGCCCTCGCCCGCGAGCTGGGGGTCGACTTCCTCAACCTGCCCATGACCGGCGACGGTTTCGGCCAGGAGATGCAGTTCCGCGAGGTCCTGAAGGCCTGCGACGACCCCGACCGCCGGCCGGTCCTGGTCCATTGCGCCCGGGGGACCTGCCGGACCGGCGCCTCGGTCGCCCTCTATCGGTTCGAGCGCGACGGCTGGACGATCGACGACGTCTCGGCCGAGATGAAGCGCCAGTCGTACAAGGACGGATGGCTGCCCGGTTACGTCTTCGAGATGGTCCGGACCCGGCCCGGCTATCCGCTGTCCGACCCGCCCGTGACGCTCGACCGCAACGGGCCCTCGGCGAAGACGAGCCTTCGATGAACTCGGGGCCCGGAGCGGCCTGACGAGCGATTTCCGGCGGAAGGAGCCGATCGATGCCCCTGGAACCGACAGTTTCGAATCGCCCGTCCCTCAGGCTCCGGGCGGACGTCCCGGACGCCTCGACGGACTGGCCCTCGAAGGCCGCCCGGCCGGCGGTCCTCGTCCTGTCGGCCGTGTTCGTCCTGGTCGGTGGGGCGAGCCTGGAACTGGGGCCGCTCGACGCGAGGCTCGGGCTGGCAACGGGCGAGCTTCCGGGCCCGTTCGGCCGCGTTTTCGGCTACTGGGACCCGTCGCTCTGGCCACTTCCGGTGGCCCTGGGGCAGGTCTGGGGCTATTTCGAGGAGGTCGGCCCGACGCAGGGCGTGGTCCGCTGGCCGGCGGCCATCGCGGCGATGGTGGCCGGCCTGATCCTCGCTCGAAGGGCCCGCCTGCGGGTCGGCCCGAGGGTGGGCGTCCTGGTCGCGCTCGGCTGGTTCGGGTCGCTGGCGATGATGGACCGATCGGCGGGCCTCGGGCTCGACCTGATCGCCGGCCTGGCGACCGTGGCGGCGCTCGACCGGCTCCTGGCGACCGGGCCGGGTTGGTCTGTCGGCGTCTGGGCGTCGCTGGCGTTCCTCTCGGCGGGCTGGCCGCCGCTGGCGGTCCTGGCGCTGGTGACGATCGTGCTCGGACGGCCCGGGAAGACCTGGCGATGGCCGGTGGTCGTGCCGGTCGCGGGGGCGTTCCTGGGCTGGTCGGCGTGGGCGCTCGCGGTCGCCCCGGCCGAGGCCTGGGCCTCGGCCCTCGCCCTGCCGATCACGCAGTCCTCGGCCTGGGGGATGGCCCCGCTGGCGATCGGCGTCGGATTGCCCTGGGCGCCGTTTGCTCTGCTGGCGCGGCATCGGTCGATCCGCTCTGGCTGGTCGAAGGACGGGGGGCCGCTGGTCCTCGACTGGCTCAAGGTCGCCGGTGCCTGCCTGATCGTGGGGACGGTCGTGCCGGGGCTGGCCTCGGCCGCGATGGTGCCGGCCCTGGCGGGGATGGTGGTCGTCGCGGCGGCCTGCTGGGACCGGGTCTGGGAGGCGTCGGGAGAGCTACCTCGGGCCGCGCGCCGGGGGGCGATCGGGATGACCCTCGTCATCGCCGTCCTCTGGTCCCTGGTGGTCCTGGCCTGGGGCGGACACGTGGGGTTCGCGGTGGCCTATTACCGGTCGACAGTCATCGCGGTCGCGGCGGTGAGCCTGGCCGGCTTTTTGATGGCGGTCCACGGGGCGAGGCTGGGCGAGCCCCGCTGGTCGCTGGGGGCCCTGGTGATGCTCTCGATCGCCCTCAAGCTGGCCCACTGGGGCTACTTCGTGCCCGAGTGGGATTATCGGAACGGGGCGGGGCCGTGGGGCCGGGCGATCGGCCAGTGGGTCCCGGAAAAGCACCCGATCTACGTCCTCCACTCCTGGCCCGCCGACCTCGCCTTCGCCATCGGGCGGCCGGTCCGCCAGCTCCCCAGCCCCCAGCACATCGACTTCCAGCCCGGCCAGGGCTCGAAATTCGTCCTGCTCCAGGACTCCGAGTTCACGGAGTACCAGGGCTGGTCGAAGGGGTGGCCGAAGCTCCTCAAGGTGGCCGAGTTCCACGACGAGCTGGGGCTGTCGAAGCGCATCCTGACCCGGACCGACGCCCCGCTGATCGTCGAGCGGCCCTACCGGAAGAAGGCCGCCGAGGCTCACGACTGAGCCGGCTTGCCCCGCGACTCCTTCTCGACGATCCCGCTGACCCCGAACCGCCGGGCCAGCTCGGCCTCGACCTCGGCCCAGGGGATCTCCTTGAGGCCGAGGAGGACGAGCGTGTGGAACACGAGGTCGGCGACCTCGTGGACCAGGTGCTCACGCCCCGCCTGGCCCGGCTCGTCGGCCGCCTCGACGACCTCGCCGGCCTCCTCGGTGATCTTCGGGCCGATCTTGTCCGTCCCGCCGTTCAGGAGCGACACGACGTAAGACCGCTCGGCGGGAGGGTTTGCCTTACGATCGGCGATCACGGCGAGCAACGCGGGGAGGATCGAGGAATCGGCCATCTGTCTCACTCCAGCTTCGGTCAGGACCCGCGCGGCGGTCGAAAAACTCGAACCCAACCGGGAGCCGGGCGGTCGATCAAGACGAACCCAATCCGCCCGTCGATCGGGGAATGATCCGCGAAAAAAAACGAACCCAATCGATGGTTCTCAAGGGTCAGGGCGCCCGGGAAGTTGTGCCCTGAAAAAACGAAGCCAATCGTCCCGGCTCCCCCGTCCCTGATGATTATCGCCCGAAAAGGCGGCCCGTTAGTCGTCTTTCGATCCGGGTTCTTCGAAGAGGACGACGCTGGCGGTGAACCCGTGGACGAAGTTCTGGCCGCCGACCGGCCCGATCTCGCCCATGGCGAAGAAGCCCGCCACCGGGATCGGGCCGAAGCGTTCCTGGATCACCCGGACGTCGTGGTCGGGCCCGGGGAAGAGGCGGGTCCCCCGGCCGTTGCAACTGAAGAGGAGGGCGCCCGCGACGGACGACCCGGGACGGTCCAGCCGCTCGCCTTCGACCATCGAGCGGAGGTCCTCGTCGGCGGTCTCGGCGTCTCGGACGTGAAACTGGACGGTCTGGCCGACCCGGACGAGGTCGGTGATGGCGATCCCGCCGGTGTCGTCGGCCCCCATCACGTTGCGGACGAGGAAGTCGCCCCGGCGGAAGCTCTCCTGATACTCGTTGATGACCCGGCCGATGTGCAGGCCGGACTGGGCGCGTTCCTGGTCCTCGGGCGGGAGGTCTTCGAAGATCTCGCGGAGGACGACCAGGCTCGGCCGCCGGCCCAGCTCGCGGATCATGTTCCTCTCGGCCTTCGTGACGATCATCGGCCGGCCGATCGGGCGGCAGCCCTGGCTGACCAGGCTCCGGATGACGATCTCGCCCGAGATGGCCACGCCGACCGCCCCGTCCTCGAAGACCTGCCCGTCGAGCAGCAGCCGATTCTGCCGGGGGGCCTGGCTCGCGCTCGCCATCCCGCCCATGACCCGGAGGCCGGGGACGGCAGAGTTGACCTTCTGGAGCCACGGGTCGGGCGCGAAGCTGAACGGGTCGCCCAGGAGCAGGATCGAATCACGTCCCGGGTCCAGGCCCCGGACAACGTCGAGCCCCTCCTCCGACGGGTCGATCCGAATCGGCCGCACCTCCGAGCCGGGGAGCCTGATCGCCCAGACGCTCAGGGCCGGCTCGCCCTCGACCTCGCGGCCGTCGCCGATGATCGTCTCGCCCGTGCAGCCGATGACGTGCCGGGCCGGGCACCGCGCGGTCAGCTCGGAGCCGAGCTGGCCCAGGATGTCGGCATGGTGGATCGACGCGAACACCACGATCAGGTCGGCAGGAGCCTCCGGGAAGCTCCCGGAGAGCTTGTCCACGACCTCCGCGAGGGCCGCCTGGCTGTTCCGCGTCGTCGAGAGGGCCGCGGCACATCTCATCACGATCGTCCTTCTCGACCTGGAGTCCACATTTTCGCCGGATTCTAGCCGAGCCGGACTCCGCGTGATAGGGGCCGCCCCGTTCATGCCGGGGGTCGGCCCGGGTCGGCCGTTGCCTGCCAGACGATCGAGATCATCTGAGCGGCGTCCTTGCGGACCTCGGAGAGGTGGACGAGGAACTCCGCGCAGTCGGCGGTCCGGCTCGACGACGCTTCGAGCGAGTCGCAGACGCGGATGATCTCGTGGGCGGGGGTGACGACCCCCGAGGTCAGGGCGGAGAGGTCGACCGGCCGATCGGGGCCCTGAGAGAGGAGCGATGCATCGACCGCATCCCGGGCCTCCGCGATCAGGATGCCGATCGCCCGGAGCCGCTCGACGCGATCGGTTCGACTTTCCGATTCCCCGGCCAGGAAGCCGGCCCGGCAGCCGATCCGGGTGATCGGCGCGAGGAGGTCAAGCCGGAGGTGGCTGGCCGGTCGTCGGACGTCCGGCCCGGTGGCGGGCGCCCTTTCCGGCTTCGGGGCGGATTCGCGACGCCGGAGGAGGGCCTCGACCTTGGAGACCAGGCGCGGGAATTCGATGGGCTTGATGTCATAGTCGTCGCAGCCGGCCTCGACGGCCCGTTCGCGGTCGCCGGACATGGCGTGGGCCGTCAGCGCGATGATGGGGATCGTGCGGGTCCGCGGGTCGGCCTTGAGGCGACGGATCGCCTCCCAGCCGTCGACGACCGGCAGGCTCAGGTCCATCAGGATCAGGTCGAAGGGCGATGACCGAGCGGCGTCGAGCCCCTGGAGGCCGTCGACGGCGAGCGCGACGTCGAACCCCCGGCGGCCGAGCCGTCGCGAGAGCATGTCGCGGTTCATCTCGTTGTCCTCGACGAGCAAGATCCGTTTCATGGCCCGGGACCGTCCTGGGGGAAGAGTGGTGCTCGGGCGAGGGCTGGCCTTCCAGCCGTCATCATCGAGTGAGCCGCGGATGGGGAGTTGCTCGTGACCCCTGGGCCCTTTCCACAAGGGGCGAGGGGGCCCAGAAAGACCTGTCATGACGTCGTTTTCGGCTCGTGCGACGGGATTCGGGCTCCGGCCCTAGTCGCGCCGGCCATCTTCCTCGGAGAGGACGGGGACCATCAGGTCGACGGAGTTCGGGTCGTCGGCGACGCCGAGGGGGCCGGCGGGGAGCCGGATCGTGAAGGTCGATCCCCGGCCGGGCTCGCTCCTCACGGCGATCTCGCCGCCCATCATCTCGCAGAATCGGCGGGTGATCGTCAGGCCCAGCCCGGTCCCGCCGTATTTCCGGGTGGTCGAGGCGTCGGCCTGGACGAAGGGCCGGAAGAGGCGGTCGAGCTCCTCGGGCTTCATGCCGATGCCATTGTCGGAGACTTCAAGGACGATCGTCTCGGAGCCGGCCGGGCCGGGCTCGCGGGCCCCCCGGAGGGTGATCGTCCCGCGCTCGGTGAACTTGACCG
>JAJYDH010000491.1 GCA_021777685.1 Planctomycetota bacterium
GCGGCGTTCGACTCGACCATCGGCGTCCGGCCGAACTCCCCGCCCCAGACGACCAGCGTGTCGTCGAGCAGCCCCCGGCGCTTGAGGTCCTTCACCAGGGCCGCCGCGCCCCGGTCGGTCTGGCCGAACTGGTTCTTGAGGCCACCGGCGACGTCGGAATGGTGGTCCCAGCCCTCGTGGTAGAGGTTGACGAACCGGACCCCGCGCTCGATCAGCCGCCGGGCGAGCAGGCAATTGTTGGCGAACGACGCCTTGCCCGGCTCGGCCCCGTAGAGTTCGAGGGTCTCCTTGGTCTCGCCGGAGAGGTCCATCAGGTCGGGGGCGCTGGTCTGCATCCGGTAGGCCAGCTCATAGGCGGCGATCCGGGCCTCGATCTCGGGGTCGCCGACGGCGTCGAGGTGCTTGCGGTTGAGCCCCCGGACGAGGTCGATCGTGTCGCGCTGGAGCCGGGGATCGACGCCCGCCGGGCTGGTGACGTTGAGGATCGGGTCGCCCTTGGAGCGGAACGGCACCCCCTGGTAGACGGCGGGCAGGAACCCGCTCGACCAGTTCGCCACGCCGCCGCTGGTCCCGCCGGCCGAGGACAGCACGACGAAGCCCGGGAGGTCGTCCGCCTCGCTGCCAAGCCCATAAGTGACCCACGACCCCATGCTCGGACGGCCGGGGAGGGACGATCCGGTGTTGAAGAAGATCTGCGCGGGGGCGTGGTTGAACTGGTCGGTGTGCATCGACTTGACGAGGGCGATGTCGTCGACCACGCCGGCGAGGTGGGGCAGCATCTCGGAAAGCTCGGCCCCGGACCGGCCGTGTTTCGCGAACTTGAACCGCGAGGCCATCAAGGCGGCGTTGGGCTGGATGAAGGCGTAGCGCTGGTCCTTGACGACCTCGGCGGGCACCGGCTTGCCGTCGAACTTGACGAGGTCGGGCTTGTGGTCGAAGAGGTCGAGCTGGCTGGGGGCGCCGGCCATGAACATGTAGATCACCCGCTTCGCCTTCGGGGCGAAATGGGGGGGCCGGGGGGCGAGCGGGTCCGAAGCGACGTCGGCCCCTCGGGCGACCCGGCCGGCCAGGAGCGAGGCGAGGGCGATCTTGCCGAGGCCCACGCCGCACTCGCGGTAGAAGTGGCGCCGGGTGACGGCCCGGAGGTCTCGTCGGGTCGGGTTCATCGCGCTCACTCCTTGGTGATCGTCTCGTCGAGGTTGAGGAGGGCCCGGGCCACGGTCGTCCACGAGGCCAGCTCGGCCGAGTCTCCCTGATACGCTTCGCCGA
Organism: Planctomycetota bacterium; assembly: GCA_021777685.1. GTDB lineage: Bacteria > Planctomycetota > Planctomycetia > Isosphaerales > Isosphaeraceae > Tundrisphaera. Next base: position 1,270 of record JAJYDH010000491.1, read on the forward strand.
GGATCTTGTTCGCGTCCAGCTCGGCCGACTTGATCCGGACGACCTGGCGGGACTGGAATGCGACGATCGGCGCGACCTCCTCGGCCGTCGGCGGTCGCCCGACGCAGAGCCGGAACGCGAGCCGAGCCCGACCTTCGGCGTCGGCCGGAGCCTCGGCGATGACCCGCTTGCCCAGCGCCCGGGCGGCCTCGACGAAGGCCGGGTCATTCAGCAGGGTGAGCGCCTGGAGCGGCGTGTTCGATCGCTCGCGGCGGACGCAGGCGATCTCGGAGGTCGGCATGTCGAAGGTGGCAAAGGCCGCGAACGGGGCGGTCCGCTTGGTGTAGGTGTAGAGTCCCCGGCGGTAGCGGTCGCGTCCCTTGCTCGTCGGCCAGCCCATCTGGCCGTAGGAGAGGGCCGTGACGCCGTCGGGCTGGGGCGGGTAAACGCTCGGACCGCCGATGGTCGGGTCGAGCAGGCCGCTCGCCGCGAGGGCGATGTCGCGGACGACCTCCGAATCGACCCGGAACCTCGGCCCTCGTGCCAGAAGCTCGTTTCTCGGATCTCGGGCCAGGAGCGCGGCGGGGGCCTTCGAGGTCTGGCGATACGTCGCGCTCGTGACGATCAGCCGGTGCATCGCCTTCATGCTCCAGCCCTGGCGGGGGAACTCGGTCGCGAGCCAGTCGAGCAGTTCCGGGTGGGTGGGAAGCTCGCCGCGGGTGCCGAAGTCCTCGACCGTCGCCACGATCCCCCGGCCGAAGAACGCCTGCCACGCCCGGTTCATCACGACCCGACCGACGAGCGGATTCGCCTCGGAGACGAGCCATCGGGCCAGCCTCAGCCGATCCGGCTCGGCCCCGACGGGCAGCGGCGGCAGGACGGCGGGGGTCCCGGTCGCGACGGCCTGCATCGTGCGGAGGAACTCGCCTCGGCGGTGGACGTGCGTGGTCCGCCGATGGTCGGCCGGCCGGTCCAGCATGACCATCGAGGTCTTGAATTTCGGCATCGAGCGTCGGAGGGCCTCGATCTCGGCGTTCGCCTTCGCCATCTCCGGGGCGACCGACAGGAAATACCCGAGGAGGGCCTTCGCCTGCTCGGGGGTCCGACGATCGCGCGGGATCAGGGCGATCTCCTCGACCTCGGCCGGCAGGCCCGAGGCCCCGGGCGGCCCGGCGTCGGCGGTCGTCGAGACCCGGAAGTGGCCGATGGTGGTCTGGTGGATGTAAGTCTGGTGGAGGGTCAGGACCAGGCGAGAGCCGGCCTCCCCCTTCGCGGGCTCGGCGAGCCGGAAGACGATCGCGTGGGGCTTGCCGATCGCGCCGCCGACGGACCAGCCGGTGTCGGTCTTGCCGTCGAGCGTCTGCGAGGCGGCGCGGCCCTTCTCCTCGAAGTCGGCCGAGGCGTCGCGGATCTTGACCGGCCGGGTGACCGCCCCGTCGGGCGAGACGAGCGCGGCCTCGACCTCGGTCAGCAGGAAGTTGCCGACCGAGAACAGGGGCGCCCGGCCAGGGCCCCCTTCGGGCAGGCTCTCGTGGGGCAGGACTTCGACCCGGATCGCCGTCACGGCGGGACCGTCGGCCGGAATCTCGACCTTGTAAGTGTCGTTGTTCGGCTTGTCGCCCGTGACGAGGACCGAGCGGTCGTCGAGCACGGTCATGGTCGCGTTCTTCGCCGAGACGACCGAGGCGGGGGCCACCGTCTTCCAGCGGGTCGGCTTCAAGGAAGCCTCCCACTCCGCCTCCCTGGCCGCGAGCCGGGACGCCCGGTCCTGATCCTTCGCCGGGGCGGCGGTCGGCTTCCGGGCGGCGGAGATCCGGAACCGGCCGAGGTTGTGCAGGTTCCCGTAAGCCTGTTCGAGCCGGAAGACCAGGCGGGCGCGGCCATTGGGCTGCGACTTGCTCTCGATCCGGAAGGTCGCCGCGTGGTCCTTGTTGAGCTTCCCCGGGCCGGCGTCGACCGCCCAGCCGGTGGCGGGGTCGTCGTCGATCGCGCCGGCGACGTCGAAGTGGGGCTGCGAGACGTCGGCCTCGGCCGACCCCAGCTTGATCGGCCGCCCCTCGGCGTCGGACGCCTGGAACCGGGTGAGGACGAAGTTGCCGTTCGGGGCCCGGCCCGGCCCGGACTTCGGGAGCGAGGGGTCGGCCAGCGCCTCCAGCCGGAACGCGACGATGTCCGCCAGGTCGGCCTCGACCTCGACTTCATAGCGATCGGCAGTCGGATTGGCCCCGCTGGCGAGGATCGACCCGTCGGCCTGGATCAGCAGGGTCGCGCCGGAATCGGCGGTCGCCCGGCCGGGGGTCAGGACGTCCCACTTGCGGGCCGGGGACTCATGATCGGGGAAGCGATCGGCCAGGCCCGCTTCCAGGTCGGCGATCTTCTTTTCGACCTCGGCCCGACGGGCGGCGATGGCCGGGTCGGGCAGGTCGAGGTCGGGCTCGTCGACGTTGTTGAAGAAGGCGAAGAACTGGTAATACTCGCGCTGGGTGATCGGGTCGAACTTGTGGGTGTGGCACTGGGCGCACTGGACGGTCAGGCCGAGCCAGACCGCGCCCGTCGTGGCCACCCGGTCGACGATCGAGGCGAAGCGGAACTCCTCGACGTCGATCCCGCCCTCCTCGTTGATCATCGTGTTCCGATGGAACCCGGTGGCGACCTTCTGCGAGACGGTCGCCCCCGGGAGGAGGTCTCCGGCGATCTGCTCGACGGTGAAGCGGTCGAACGGCATGTCGTCGTTCAGGGCCTTGATGACCCAGTCGCGATAGGGCCAGATCGAGCGCTCGCGGTCCTTCTCGTAGCCGTTGGTGTCGGCGTAGCGGGCGGCGTCGAGCCACCGGCGGGCCCAGCGCTCGCCGTAGTGCGGCGAGGCGAGCAGTCGGTCGACCAGCCGTTCGTAGGCTTCGGGCCTCGCGTCCGCGACGAAGGCGTCGACCTCCTCGATCGTCGGCGGCAAGCCGATCAGGTCCAGGCTGACCCGGCGGATCAGGGTCGCGCGGTCGGCCTCGGGCGAGGGCCCGAGCCCCTCTCGCTCCAGCCTGGCCAGGACGAACCGGTCGATCGGGTTCCGGGGCCAGGATTGGTCCTTGACCTGCGGCGGCTCGGGCCGGACCGGGGCGCGGAAGGCCCAGTGGTCGCTGGCCTCGGTGGCGACGGTCTTCGGGTCCTCGGGCCACTCGGCCCCCTGGTCGATCCACCCCCGGAGGAGGCCGACCTGCTCGGGCGTCAGCGGCTTGCCGGAGCCCTCGGGGGGCATCGGGTGGTCGTCGTCGAGCCCGGCGACGTAGCGGATCAGCCGGCTCTCGGCCGACTTGCCGGGTACGATCGCCGGGCCGTCGTCGCCCCCCGCGAGCGCGGCGGCCTTGCGGTGCAGGACCAGCCCGCCCTTCTGCTTCTTCGGGCCGTGGCAGGACTGGCACGAGGCGGCGAAGATCGGCCGGACGTCGCGCTCGTAATCGACCTTCCGCGACGCGGGCGGGGGGAGCTGAGCGC
>JAJYDH010000030.1 GCA_021777685.1 Planctomycetota bacterium
AAGATTGGTAGGGTGCGTCGAGTCCTCGAAGACGCACCGTGTCATATCACCGATGGTGCGTCTTCGAGGACTCGACGCACCCTACGAGGCTCAGTCGCCGATCGTTGTCGTTGTTGTCGAGGGCTCAAACCACGGTTCTCCAAACTGTGCGATGAGACGCCGCTCGAGTTCGTCCTCGATGCCTTGAACGCCGAGCAAGGCACGCTGTTCGAGGAATTCCCGGTGGAGCTGGGGCAACGCCTCGATCGCGGCCCGGTCGCTGCTGTAGACGTGCAAGAGGATGCGTGTCCAGTGCCACGCGGGGTGCGAGATGAGAAAGCGAGACTCGACCCAACGTACCCAGCCGCCGAGCGGCGTCTCCGAGTGACCAAGGTCGCCGAGGGCGCGATCATAACCGTGGAGGTAATCGCTGACGGCGCGAAGGGAGCATTTGCCGACGAACATTCCCGGCCGCGCCGCGATCGATTCGAGCAGAGTCTCGAAGCCAGGCATCTTCCCTCCCGAATCTCGGAGCTTGGGCCTCCTCGACTGGATGACTCGTTTCCACGCTCCCGCGTGGGAATGCCGTCTTCGACGCTCCGCGTCGTCTTCCGCCGGGTCGGCCGGCGGCCGACCGATCTCGGGTCCGCCCTTCGTCGAGACTCCCGACCCGTGAGCGAAGTCGCCCCCGAATGCGGCCGACGCGGAGCGTCGAGGACGGCGTTCCCACGGAGGACCGTGGGAACGAGGGAGGAGCCGGCTCGATCATTCCTGCCATCCCGTCCGCTCACAGCTTGGGCCTCTTCGGCTGGACGGCCTGGAATTCGGCCTCGGGGTCCTGGGCGTAATAGATCTTGAGTTCCTCGTAGAGCTCCGGGTGCTTCTTCTTGAGCTGCACCGGCTTCTCGAAGAACGCCTCGGTGGCGACGGCGAAGAACTCGGCGGGCTCGGTGGCGCCGTAGGTGTCGAGGACCGACTTCTTGCCGGTCTCGGCGGCCTTGCGAAGCTCGTCGTACTCCTCGCCGAGCACCCGGGCCCAGGCGGAATAGAGGTTCCGCCTCGGCAGGATCGGCGCCCCGTCGCTCGACCCGTCCTCCTGGTCGAGCTGGTGGGCGAACTCGTGGAAGACGACGTTGTGGCCGTCGCGGACGTCGGCCGCGCCCTGCTTCACGTCGTCCCAGGACAGGACGACCACGCCCGAGGTCCACGCCTCGCCCAGCCGGCCTTGCGGGCCCTCGGTCACGATCCCCTGGGGCGAATGCTGGGGCATGTTCGAGACGTAGGCCGAGGGATAGACGAGGATCGTGATCAGCTTGGGGTAGACGTCCGTATCGCGATGGAGCAGCAGCAGGCACGCCTGCGCGGCGATCGTCACCTTGATCTCGTCGGTGATCTCCAGGCCCGCGCAGCCTTCAAAAACCTTCTCGGCGAGGAAGACCTGGATCAGCCCGCGCAGCTCGGCCTTGTCGAGCTCCGAGAGGCGGGAGTAGATGGGCACCGTCCTCGCCATGATCCACGACCACTCGGGCGGGAAGGGCTGCGCCTGGATCTGGGCCCGGCGTTCCTTGCGGGAGAGTCCGAACATCAAGTCACCCCCTCGATTCCCCTGCGATCCGAGCCAAAGACACCGGATCGATCAACAGCACGCCGGGTGCCACGGGTCCGGTACTCCGGCCCCGTGCCGTTGGTGGTGGTCGTCGGGGCACGGGGCCGGAGTACCGGACCCGTGGCACCCGGGATCGAATCATCCGGAGCCCGTCGGCCGCTCACTTCGACCCGGCGAACTCGGTGCCGAACAGCTCGGCGGCGCCGTCGGTGACGACCCTGGTGCCGACCTTCGGGCCGAGCGCCAGCACGGCCTCGGGGCCGACGACGTGGTCGACGACCACCCTCCGGCGGGCGAAGGTGTGCTTGCCCATGTCCTCGTAGACCCAGGCGCCGCCGTTGAGGTCGTAGAGGATCGAGGCGTAGGGCACGACCAGCGACTCGGCATCGCCCTTCAAGGGGAGGGTCACGCCGACCCTCTGGCCGGGGCGGAGCTTGCCGTCGTGGTTCTCGACCTCATAGTAGAGGTCGACCGTCGTGGCCAGGGGGTTGGCCGAGGGGGTGGTGTGGACGGCCTTGGCGGGCTTGGTCTTGCGGCCGGGGGCGTCGGCCAGGCCGCCGACGGCGGCGTCCTTGTCGGGGTCGATCAGGTCTTCCTCGCCGACGAAGACCGGGACCTTGATATAAACAGGGTCGAGGACGGCGACCTCGAACAGCACGCTGCCGGCCGGGACCTGCTGGCCGGCCTGGACGGCGACGTTGATCAGCACGCCGTCGGCCGGGGCCCGCAAGGGCAGGGGGGCGAGCTTGCCGGCGTCCTCGGCCCCCGCGCCGCTGGCCAGGGCCTTCTCGAAGATGCTCCACCGCCCCTCGGCGGCGTCGAGGGTCGCCTTGGCCTGGTTGTAGGCGTTCCGGGCGTCCACGACCTGCGCGGGGGAGATGTCCCCCTTGCGGGCGAGCCCCTCCATCCGTTCGAGGTTGACCTTGGCCTGCTCGAACTGCGGCCTGGCCGCCTTGAGCTGCCCCTCGGCGCCGTTCCGGGCGTCCTCGAAGTTGATCCGCTCGACCGGGGTCAGCACGGCCCGGTCGGCCGAGAGGATCGGCAGGAGGGTGAAGACCGCCTGGCCCTTCTTGACCGGCAGGCCGGGCGAGGGCGGGGCCCCCCCTTCGGAGGCCACGACGGTCCCGGTCTGCGGGGCCGAGACGATCGAGGCCCGGCCGGGCGGGACGACCACGTCGCCGCCCATCGTCAGGGCGCGGGCGACCGGCCGCTTCTCGACCGGGGCCGTCGCGATCGCCAGCCGCTTCTCGGCCTCGGGCTTGAGCGTGACGGCGACGAGGTCGGCCTCGCCCGGCAGCTTGGCGACCGCCGCCGGGCTCGGCGGCTTGGCCGCGGTGCTCGCCGGCTTGGTCGAGCAGCCGCCGAAGGCCGGGGCCAGCAGCGCCGCCGCCGCGGCCCTCGCGACGCGACGGGTCATCTCGGATCTCACCATGTTCCCCTCAAGTGCCGGGCCCTCGTACGTCCGGTATCGATAATCAGGATATCCGGGATGCTCCGAGAATGTCAGTGGACCCCGGGGCAGATGAAGCGGAGTTTATCGACCGGCCGCGATCGGGGGACGATAAGCAAGGGTAAGCGGGGTCGGGCCCACCGGGGTTTCCGACGCCTACCGAGGCGGGACGCCACTTTCTCGAACGCAGGATGCGTGGCCCATGCGACCGACACTCTCCTTCGCCGCGCTGGTGCTCGCGACGAGCTTCGGCCCGGATACCCTCGCCGACGAGCCCGCCCGGCCGCTCTCGGCCTACCCGCAAGCCCCCGGCGTGCCCGCCTCCGTCCCCCCGCAACGCGGGTTCCTCGGCCGATTCCGCAAGCCGCCCCGGTCCGAGGTCCCGCCGAGCCCACCTCGCCAGGAGCCTGCCGTTCCGAAGGTCGCCCCGCCGTCTCTGACCCCGCCCCCGACCCCGCTCCGGCCGGTGCCGATCGCCCCGACATCGTCGGCCTCGACGCCCCTCCGCGCGATCCCGACCGCCCCGAGGCCGGCCTCGCCGGGCAAGGATCTTTCGGTCGCCCCGCCGATGATCGCCCGGCCCGACGCACCCGATGCCCCGGTCCGCCGGACCCAGGCCACGCCCGCCGACATGGGGATGCCGATCGGGCCGGGGACCGACTCCACCGGCCCCGTCCCGGGCGGCCAGTCGCTCTCGCTCCAGCAGGCCCTTTACGGGGCCCTGACCAGCAACCCCGACCTGATCGCCCTCCGCCAGGGGAACCCGTCGCAGGCCTCGGCCGAGGCCGTCGAGGTCGCCAGGCGATTCCCCGTCGCCCTCAACCCGACCGTCTTCATCGACTACCGGCCGATCACCCTGATCCCCAACGGGACCTTTGGGACCACCGGCCCGGGCGCCGGCACTGGCAGCACCGGGGCGACCGCAAACCCTCACAACGGCTCGTTTTACCACTACGGCCAGAATTATTTCCTGATCGCCCTCCGCCAGCCGGTCGAGCTTGGCCACCAGACGACCCACCGGCACTCGATCGCCAAGGCGGCCTACAAGCAGGTCCAGTGGCAGATCATCCAGGCCGAGATGACCGCCCTGGTCCAGACCTACCGGTTCTTCCAGACCGCCGCCTATCGCCGCGAGAAGCTCCGCGTGGCCGAACAGCTCGCCGACTTCAACGAGAACCTGCAAAAGACGTTAGAGCGACGGCTGACGGCAAACCAGGGGACGCCCGCCGACGTCGCCCTGGCCAAGGTCGAGAGCCGAGCGACCCGCCAGCAGGCCCGCGCGGCCCGGCAGGACTACATCACCGCCCTGACCGACCTCCGGAACCAGATCGGCATCCCCGAGACCGCCGCCGAGACCGAGCCCCTGGGCGAGTTCACCCTCCCCTCGACAATCCCCCCGGTCGACGAGGCCTCCCTGGTCGACGCCGCCCTCAAATGTCGCCCCGACCTCCACGCCTCGCAGGCGGCCATCGAAGGGGCCGGGGCCGCCGTCCGGCTCGCCCGGGGCGACATGATCCCGACCACGATCATCGGCCCCCAGTATGTCCAGGACGAGGCCGGCATCCAGTACATCGGCCTGAACCTCGTGCCGACGCTGCCGGTCCTCAACAGCGGCAAGCCTTTACTCCGCCAGCGACAGGCCGAGCAGCGGCGGGCGGTCGTCGCCTACCAGCAGGTCCAGCAGCGGGTCGTGTCCCAGGTCCGCTCGGCCGTCGCCAAGTGGAACGGGGCCACCGGTCTGGTCAACGACTCCTCCGGCCTGACCCAGGAGCTGACCGGCGAGGTCGCCAGTCTCGAACGTCTCTTCGAGGCCGGCCAGACCGACCTGACGCGCGTCCAGCAGGCTCGCCAGAGGCTGATCCAGCTCGAAAACGCCCAGCTCGACGCCCTCTGGTCCGCGACCCAGGCCCAGGCCGACCTGATGCTCGCCGTCGGGGTCCCCAGCATGATCCAGGCCCTCCTCCAGACCGCCGAGGCAGACGCCGGCCTTGCTCCCATGCCCAACCCCGGAACCGCCCCCGCGACTCCCCCCACGCCCACCGTCAACCCCTCCCCCTTCGCCCCGACCCCCCCGGCCCGGTGATGATTCTTAAAATCCGAACCCAATCTCACTTTACGCGAACTGAGAGTTCTGCGTAGGGCAGGTCGAGCTTCGGGCGAAGCCGACCATCCAAATCCGTGGTGGAGCTCACCTGAGGCTCGACCCACCCTACGCGAACTTCCCAAGCTGTTTACATCTCAAGACGACCATCGCCCAACCGTGTAGCTCCTGTACCTATCGACTCGAATCCGCGTTTCAGAGCTTCAGCTTGCCGATCCGCTCGACGGCCTGGAGGAGGCGCGGGGTATCCACCGTCAAGGCGGCTCGGATGAAGCCGTCAGCGGTCCGGCCGAAGCCGAGGCCGGGGGTGGTCACGACGTCGGCCTCGTCGAGGATTCGCGAGCAGAGTTCGGTCGAGGTGTAGCCCTTGGGGCAGGGAATCCAGACGTAGAAGGTCGCCTCGGGCGTGGGGACCTCCCAGCCGATCGACTTCATCGCCGAGACGAAGGCGTCGCGACGCTCCTTGTACAGGGCGCGGATCGGCGGGGTGAGGGTGTCGTACTCGTCGAGCGCGGTCTTCGCGGCGAACTGGATCGCGGTGAAGATCCCGGAGTCGGTGTTGGCCTTCACCTGGCCGAGCGCGGCGATCAGCGGGGCGCCGCCGATGGCGAAGCCGACGCGCCAGCCGGTCATGTTGAAGGTCTTCGAGAGGCTGTGGAATTCGACGGCGTGGTCCTTCGCGCCGGGGACCTGGAGGATGCTCGGCGCCGGTCGGTCGAAGTACATCTCGTTGTAGGCGGCGTCCTGGGCGATCACCAGGTTGTGGGCCTTCGCCAGATCGACCACCTTCTCGAAGAACGGCAGGTCGGCGGTCCCGCCGGTCGGGTTGTTGGGGTAATTCAGGAAGAGGAGCCGGGCCCGGGTGTAGACGTCGGCGGGGATGGCGTCGAGGTCGGGGCGGAAGCCGAGCGAGGGCTCCAGGGGCATCGTGTAGACGTCGGCGCCGGCGAAGAACGAGCTGCTCCGGTAGACGGGGTAGCAGGGGTCGGGCACCAGGCTGATGTCGCCGGGGTTGAGGACAGCCAGCGGGAAGTGGGCGATCCCCTCTTTCGAGCCGATCAGCGGGAGGATCTCGGAGTTGGGGTCGAGGTCGACCCCGTACCGCTTCTTGCAGAAGGCGGCGATGCTCTGGCGAAGCTCGGGCGCGCCCTGGTCGAGGGCGTACTGGTGGAAGCTGGGGTTCTCGACGTTCTTCTGGAGGCTCTGGATGATGGGGGCCGGGGTCGGCCTGTCGGGGTCGCCGACGCCCAGGTTGATCACGTCGCGCCCCGCCGCCAGCGCCGCCTTCTTCTTCTTGTCGATCTCGGCGAACAGGTAAGGGGGGAGCTTCTGGAGCCGTTCGGCCTTGACGAATTGCGTGGTCGCCATCGGAAGTCCTGGAACAAGAACAAGTCGGTTAATCGCGCGGGGCGGCATGCCTGGAACACTAGAGGCTACCGAATTCCTCGCGAGAGTGCCAGGAAAGAGCCGATTTCGTGAGATTGAAGAGGCACGGTCGACGGGGACATTTCGGAACCGAGGGGTGAGGCCGGCCCTGGTAAATATTTGAGAATTGTGCCGCCCGGGCCCCCGCGACTGGGCTGGACGCCCTTGGCAACCTGGCGGTTCAATGCTCCCCGCCCACGCAGGCGGCGCGACTCCCGGAGGATCTGCGATGCGACTGGTCATCGACGGCCGACGCCTGACGGCGGAACGAACGGGGGTGGGCCGTTACCTCGAATTGCTCCTCCAGGACTGGGCGATCACCGGGGCACCATTGCCGGAAACCCTGGTTGTGCTGAGGGATCGGGGCGGGATCTCGCGGGTGCCGCTCGGCCCCGGGTTGAAGGCCGAGGTGATCGGCGAGGCTTGGCCGGGCCTGCTCTGGGAACGATTCGGGATCGGCCGGAGGCTCCGACCCGGCGACATCCTCTTCGCCCCGGCCAACCTGATCCCCTGGGGCTGGCATGGCAAGACCGTCCTGGCGATGCACGACACGCTCCAGGAGGTCATGCCCGAGTCGTTCCCCCGGCTGACCCGCTGGCGGTTCGCCCGCCGCTATCGCCAGTCGGCGATGACGGCGGACCGGGTCCTGACGCTCTCGCAGTCGACCTGGCGGGACGTGGCGAAATACTACGGCGTGCCCGCGAGCCGGCTCCGCGTGGTCTACCCCGCGCCCGACCCCTCGTTCCGCCCGCACGGGCCGGCGTCCGAGGAAGTCGCCGAGGCCCGGGGTCGCGTCGGGCTGGGGTCGAGCCCGTTCTTCCTGTTCGTCGGCAAGCCGTCGAGGCGGCGGAACCTCCCGGCGATCCTTGAGGCGTTCCAGATCCACAAGGCCCGGCACCCCGGCCATCGGCTCGTCTTCGTCGGCCCCGGCGACTTCGAGGCCGGGCCGCTCGGCGACGACCCGGCGATCCTCCGCGCCGGCCATGTGCCGGAATCGGTGCTGAGAGGGCTCATGGCCGACGCCGTGGCGCTGCTCTATCCTTCGGAATACGAGGGGTTCGGCCTGCCTGTGGTCGAGGCGATGGCCTCGGGCTGTCCGGTCATCACGCTCCGCCGGGCCCCCTTGCTCGAAGCCGGCGGCGACGCCGCGTGGTATCTCGACCAGGCCGAGCCCGAAGCGATGGCCGAGGCGATGCACGTCCTGGCGACCGACGTCGCCGCCAGGGCCTCGCGGATGAGCCGGGGGTTCAGCCAGGCCGGCAAGTTCACCCAGTCGCGGTTCGCCGACGAGGTGAAGGCCGAGATCCGCGACGTGGCGGGGTACCGCCCCTCGGGAAAAGGCCCCAGGCTCCGCCCGGGCTCACGCCGGAGCCTTGACCGCGACGCCCGCCGAGGGCGCTGAGGACGGATCTATCCCGCTTCGCATGAACCATCAACTCTCGCCGGCAGGCATTTTCAGTCCCCTCCCCCCTTGCGGGGGAGGGTTAGGGTGGGGGGTCGCGTGGCCCCATGAGCGACGTCCGGAATCGCACTCTGCGAAAGCAGCCCGTCGTGCGAAGCCCCCCCACCCCGGCCCTCCCCCGCGAGGGGGGAGGGAGACAGGATTGCTTTGGGATTTAACTCTTGGGACCGATCGAACGATCCGCGTCGGGCCGGCACCGGCAGGCGATGCGGCCGGTCGGCGCGGACCCGGCGGGCCCTCCGCCTCTCCTCGATGAGGGCGAAGTACCGCTCCAGGTGCTCGGCCTCCGACCAGGTCCCGTGCCGGGCCATGTAGCCGTCGCAGCCGAGCCGGTCGCGGAGGTCGGCGTCCCTCGACAGCCGATCGAGCGCCCCGACCAGCTCGTCGCCCGACCGGAAAACCAACCCACCGCCGCTCTCGGCGACGAGTTCCGGCAGGGCGCCAAGGTCACGGACGACCACGGGCGTCTTCTCGGCGAACGCCTCCAGGACGACGTAGCCGAACGTCTCGTAGACCAGCGACGGCACGGCCACGGCCACGGCCCCCCGGAACAGCGCGGCGACCTGCGCCGAGTCGAGCCGGCCCTCGAAGTGGACGTTCTCCATCCCCTCGGCCTGACGCCGCAACTCCCCCTCGAACGGCCCTGAGCCGGCGATCCGGAGGTCGAGATGCGGCAGTCGGGGCATCGCCCGGATGACGTCCTGGAACCCCTTGATCTTCTCCAGCCGGCCGACCGCCGCGACATAAGGCCGGTCGAACCGGGGCGAGGGGACTTCCGGCAAGCCCGTGTAGTCGTCCGGCAGGAAGTAGGGCAGGTGGGTCATCGGCGCCTCGATACCCCGGCGGGAGTGCTCGCGGAGGGTCGACTCGCTCGGCCCGATCAGGGCATCCAGGTGCTTGAGCGAACGGTCGACCAGATCCGTCTTACGCCACAATTGCGGCGGGATCTTCGACGAGACGCAACACCGGACGCATTCTTGCTTCTCGCAGACGCCCTCGCCGAACTTCCAGAGGACATGCAGCGGGCAGACCAGCCAGTGCTCGTGGGTCGTCATGAGCTTGACCGCCCCGGGAGCCGGGACCGAGAGCAACCCCGGGCCGCCGATCAGCGAGAGGTTGTGGAAGTGGACCACGTCCGGCCGGATCGACCGGAGCAGGTCGCGGATCGGCTTCTCCTTGAACCCGGGGAGCCCCGTCTGGTGGGTCGCCAGCGGCGAGAGCGGCCCGAACCGGCTGGTCAGCGGATGAATCGTGACGCCCGGGGGGGCCTCATACGGCCGAGGGGTCTGGTCCCCCTTGACCATCTCGAAGGCATCCCGGCAGTAGATCACGTGGACCTCATGCCCGTGCCTCGCCAGGGCCCGCGAGAGCCGGTCGACGAACGCGGCGTCGCCGCCGAAGCTATGCGGGCCGAAGAAGGTCGTGAGCATGGCGAACTTCATTGGGCTCAGTCCTTTGATCCCCGATCGGTTACCGGGCGTCCTTGCCCGCGACCCCGAAGTTCCGTAGGGCAGGCTGAAGCCTGCCGGTTGAATACATTACGGCTTTCCTGGATCATCGAGTCGCTTCAAGATGGTTTGCGGCTCGCGCGATCCGTCAACCAGCACCAAGCATTAGCTCTTGAGCATGCACAAGAACAACTTGATCGTTGGAAAATATACCGATACGGCGATAGAGTTCGGCAAGGTGTCTCCAAGACATTTCTTGCGATCCAACCATTCCGCTAACGAAAAGCTCCTTAAACACGATTTCCGACAAACTTCTATCCAAAATATGTTCTTTTCTCAAAGAAAGATTGCCCTTCTGATTTTTTACCCAACAATCATTGACCACACAAACAGGAACATGATTGCCAGTCGACACCATTTTTGAATTGGGAAGTTGCAATCTATCAGTCGGTCTGAGGAAGGCGGCGCAATATGGCAGCCTGTAGAGCCGCCCTTTCGGTACCTCGTCCCTATAGCATAGTGTTTTATATTTGATGAAATCTTTTTCGCAAGCGAATTGAGTCAGTTTTTCCAACTGTTTCCCCATTCCTGGTGTCCGATGAAGTGAATCTTTGTCCCACATCTTATACTGCACGGCAGCAACGCGGGCAGTCTCTTGTTTGACGTTGTATATCTCGTACAACAAATCCGCGCCTGTTTTGTGTTCGGGGAAGTCTGGGTGAAATACGCTGATCTTGAGAGCCCGATTGTCGTCCAGCTTATACTCCATGTATTTCTGGCCTGAACCCGAAACGTCGAAGTTAATGCCTGTAGCAATAGCGTCCCGAAAAATCAATTCGCCTTCGCTATGTCTGGTGGCTTTGATCTCCTGTCGAACTAGCAGTGCCGTATTAAGTTTCGACTTTATGACCGTACCCTCGGGAACCGCGTAGACTTGAAGTTGTAACTCCTTGATGTCCTTTTCGACCAATTCAAGGGCAGTGACTTGTGTTCCCTGCCTTCGGGTCTCTGCCAAGGCCTTTTCACGATAGCCTTTTGCTTCGATGCTCTCCGGCGCCTTATCAATGATCCTTTTTTCATGAGAAAAAATACCAGGAATCAACAACTCAGCCAAGTGAAGCACTCGTCTATAAGTTGGTGGATCGTCGCCTCTAAGGGCGATGTGTGACAGCTCCCGAAGAGCATTCAAGATTGACCACTCCGTGTCGAATCGAGCCCGGTCAATCTCACCAAGAACATCCATGCCCGGATGCTTGATGTTACTTCTCGTGCTGGTATTTCTCTTTTTGGCCATAATTGGACTCTACTTCATCCCGGATTGCCTTCCAAACTAAACCGGCGTTGGCAGATCCACACCTACCGAAAAACCATTGCGAGCAAGCGATAAGGCTTCTCTCGGTATCACGAACCTCACGCTGTCCTCCCCAGCGAACTCGCCCCGCCCGCCCCTAGCTCCTCGAAACACTCCACGAGCGACCGCGCCGCCGACGCCCAGGTGAACCGCCGGGCCTGTTCGAGCGCCAGCCTGGCCAGCCGGTCGCGTTCGGCCGGGTCGGCCAGGAGGGCGCGGATGGCGTGGGTCATGGCCTTGAGGTCGGTCGGGTCGAAGTAGACCCCGGCCTCTCCGACGACCTCGGGCAGCGAGCCGGCGGTGCTGCTCAGGACGGGCGTGCCGCAGGCCATCGCCTCGACGGGCGGGAGGCCGAAGCCTTCCATCAGCGATGGTTGCGCCAGGGCATATGCCCGCCGGTAGAGGTGGGCGAGGTCGGCGTCGGGGACGAAGCCGGTGAAGTGGGCGCGGTCGCCCAGGTTGAGCCGGGCGACCAGCGCCCGCAACTCGGGGACGTGGGTGTGGAAGACGTCGCCGATGTCGCCGACGAGGATCAGGCGGGTGTCGGGCCTGGCCCCCTTGGCGAACGCCTCGATCAGCCTCGGGAGGTTCTTGTGCGGGCTCAGCCCGCCGACGTACAGGAGGTAGCGCGAGCCGGGCTCGATGCCGTATCGCCGGAGCACGGCGTCCGATTCCACGCCTCCGTCCGTCGGGCCGAAGACGGCGTCGGGCCCCTCGCTGACGACGCGGACGCGGTCCTCGGGCAGGCGGAACCAGGCGACGAGGTCGCGGCGGGCGGCCTCGGAGACGGTCACGATCCGGTCGGCCCAGAGCGCCGCGGCCTGCTCCTTGGCCCGCCAGGCCATCTTCCCTCGCCAGTTGGGGAAGACCCACTCGGGGTGGGCCAGGGCCAGCGTGTCGTGCATCGTCACGACCACCCGCCCCGCGTTCCAGACGGGGAAAAAGCTGTAGCTGGCCGGGAAATAGATGACGTCGAGGCCCGCCCGCGAGACCGCCCGGCCCATCGCCAGCATGTCCCCCACCCGCCGCCGGCCCGTGGCCGACGCCGCGCGGCTGGGGGCCTCGCTCACCTCCACCGCGACCGTCTCCATCCCCTCGGGGATGCTGACGTGTTCGAGCGACGGGCGGTCGACGAAGACCGCGAATTCATGTCCCGATCCCGCCTCGGCCAGGGCCGCGACCACCTGCCGCGCGAACCGGCCGAACCCCCGGCGATTGGCCAGGCACGCCCCGTCGATGCCGATCCTCATGGGTTCGTCTCCTGTTTCGTCGCCAGGACCATCGTGCTGTGCCCGAACGGCAAGGGGACGCCCAGGGCCTCCGTCATCCCGCGCTCGAGCGCCGCCACGCCGCCCATGATCCGATTGATCCGGGGTGAGGGCACGTCGATCCGCAGCCCGCCGCCCGACGGGTGAGGCAGCCACGACCGCCCCCGATGTCCCGCCAGGAACCGGAGCCGGCCCCGGACCTCCTGCGCCAGCGCCGGCAGCCCGTTCGCGTAGGACGCCCGGCGGACCTTCAAATTCGCACTCGTCAGGACCTCGACCACCTCGCCGAGCCGATAGGCCGTCCCGCCGTTCGACCGCCCCGGGCCGAATCCCGCCGAGTTGGACCGGACGACCGCCACGCCGCCCGGCCGGAGCACGCGGGCGATCTCGCGCGCCGCCTGGACGTCGCCGCCTTCGGGCAGGTGTTGCAGGACGTCGAAGCACGTAACCACGTCAAAATTCTCGTCCTTGAACGGCAATTCCAGCGCCGAGCCGGGGAAGACCTCGAACCCTCGATGGCGACGGGCGAGTCGGAGCGCCCCCGCGTCCGGCTCCAGGCCGACGACGCGCGAGACCTCGCGAAACCCCATCAACCTGACCAGCGAGAGGCCCGCCCCGCAGCCGACGTCGAGGGCCGACAGCCCCCGTCGACCGCGAATCGCCCCGCCCAGCCAGCCCGAGGCCAGCCGCCACATCGACCGCGACCACCAGTGGCCCGACTCGACCCGCGCCAGCCGCTCGAAATAGCCCGGCTCGTCGATCGTCATGACGATGGCCCTCCCCCGGCGATCGAATGGCGAATACCCGAGGCTCGCGCGCTCTGCCTCCCCTCTCCCGGAGGGAGAGGGGCCGGGGGTGAGGGGCGTCGCATGACCATCGGTTTGAGAAGAAGGCTCGCCTGGAGATCGCTCGACCGGCCACGACCCTCACCCCGGCCCTCTCCCGGAGGGAGAGGGAGGCAGAAAATCAGGCCGTACGTCAGAGCCCCGACGACAACCACCGCGCCCAGCGGCCAGTCGCGCCCGATCCCGCAGACCAGGGCCAATCCCGCGCAACCGGCCATCGCCCGGCCGCTCGCGTGATGCCAGGGCGGGGCCACGTCCAGCCGCCTCAGCGCGATCCAGCCGACGATCGACCCGCCCACCTCGATCCCCAGCACGCCCACGCCGACGCCCCACGGCCCGTAACCGGCGGCAAGTGGCGGGATCAGGACTGCTCCCGCCGCGACCATGCCCACCATCAGCCGGAACGCCCAGCCTTCCCGACGGCAGGCGATCAGGGCGGACTGCTGGACGTTCGAGGCGAGCACGAACGGCAACCTCGCGGCGATCAGGGCGAGCCACGGGCCGCCCTCGCGGAAACCCTCGCCGAAGAGCCGGGGCATCCAGCGGTCGGCCGTCGCGATCAGGCCGACCGTCGCCGGCAGGGCCGCCGCGAAGAGGCCGGCGAACGTCCGGCCGATCAGATCCCGGGCCTCGGTCGTTCCCGAGGCCCACGCCCGGGCGATCCGAGGCGCGACCGCCGAGGGGACGACCAATCCCAGCGCCAGGAGGGCGAACGCCAACCGACGAGCCGCCGCGTAAGGCCCCAGCCCCGGACTCGCCAGCATCCCGAGGATCAACAGGTCGGCGGCATAGAGGCTCACCCGGCCGAACCGCGTCGCCCCCGCGACCGCCCCTCGACGAGCCAGGCTCGACCAGGCCGGGCGGCGAAAACGAGGTCGGACCGGGCCATGCTCGGAGCCGTGGATCAGCAGGAGGACCGCCGTCGAGGCGACCTCGGCCCCGACCACGCAGCCGGCCGCGATCACGGCGTCTCCCGGGCCCATCACGAGCCAGCCCGCCCCGATCGCCAGGCCGACCGCCCGGATCGCCTGCGCCAGGGCCAGCCCCCCGAACCGGCCCGACGCCCGGAGGCCGACGTCGCTCGCCAGCGCCGAGGGGATCAGGATCAACCCCGCCATCGCCACGACCCACCCCCGGCCCGGCCCCGAGGACCACGCCAGAGCCAGCACCGCCGCCAGACCGACGACGGCCGAGGCCCCTCTCAGGCCGATCAGCACGTCCGTCAACGGGCCGATCAGCCTCGGGCGACGGGCCGCCTCGCGATAGACGATCGAGTCGAACCCGCCCCGGACCACGACCAGCCACCACGCCGCGACGGCCGAGGCGTATTCGAAATCCGCGAACCCCGAGGGGCCGAGCCGCCGGGCCAGGTGGACCATCACCCCGAACCCGACGACGCTGGCGAACAGCTCGGCCGCGACCAGGACGGCCAGGGAGTCGGCCGAGGACCGTGGGCGGCGATTGCTTCCTTTTCTGCCTCCCTCTCCCTCCGGGAGAGGGCCGGGGTGAGGGTCGTGGCACGCCGAGTGATCGCCATCCGAGCCCGTGTCCCGGCCCAACACCGATGCGACGCCCCTCACCCCCGGCCCCTCTCCCGGAGGGAGAGGGGAGTCAGACGCGTCGCGAGCCTCATCGATCATCCGATCGTGACGCATCACGCGGCCCCCCGCCGGGTCGCCCGGAGTTGCCAGAGCGGGCCGAAAGCGCGGAGCAGGGTCCGAGCCCCCTTCATCTCCCTCAACAACCCATAGGCGGCGATCAGCCGTCGTTGCGAAGCCGGCCGGCTCATCGCCCAACCCTCGGGGATGCTCGGCGGCTCGACCTCGATCTCCTCGAAGCCCTCTTCGGCCGCCAGTCGGCGGGCGTCGCCGGCCGAGAGGCACGCGGGGGGCCAGGCGCCCCCGCGTCGCCATCGGACGTAGGCCGACATCCAGCGGCGGGGGAGCCAGCCGAGCCCCCAGAGCCGGACGTGGGGGTCGACCGCCAGCGAGTAGCGGTTCGGCGACCAGACCAGCAAGGTCCCGCCCGGCCGGAGCACCCGGGCCCACTCGGCAACCGCCAAGGGCGGGTCGTCGAGGTGCTCCAGCAGGCTGTCGGCGACCACGCAATCGAAGCTGGCGTCGGCGTAGGGCAGCCGCTCGGCCGAGGCGGCGACCAGCGGGACCGAGACGCCCCGATCGTCGAGCCGCCGACGGGCGACCACCAGCCACCGGAGCGCGATATCCACGCCCTCGACGTCCAGGCCGAGCCTCGCCGCCGACGCGAGCAGGCCGCCGGTCCCGCAGCCGACTTCGAGGGTCCGGCCCGATCGCGGCAAGAGCGCCGCCAGGGCCGACCCGCGCGCCTCGGCCCCCAGGATGTGGCCGAGGTAGAACCCCCGGCGCCGGGGCTCGACGTCCGGCGTCATCGCGTAATACGCCTCGGCCAGCCCCTTGAGGTCGACCCCCGGCGCGATCCGGGCGAGCCGCTCGGCCTTGGCCCGCTCGCCCGGCAGGTCGAGGAACCGGTCGGACGCGACCCGCAGATCCGGCAGCCCGGCGACCTCGGGGAACTCCCGCCCGCAGCCCACGCACGAGAGCCCGAGCAGCGCCCCTCGGCACGCCGGACAGACTCGCTCGCTCGTGCCGATGGTCGCGGTCGGGCTCATGGTGGCCTCGGGAGGAGGATCGACGCGGGGTCACTTCAACGGGACCTCATCGAGGCGACCGTCCCCCGGACCGCCCGCAACGCCCGGCGGACCGCCAGCCGGGCGTGCCACCGGCCCGAGGTCAGGCGTTCGAGCGCGGCCCGAGGGCGGAGGTAGTAAGCGTCGATCCGGGCGATGTCGAAGGCGTCGTCATCGGCCGAGGCGTAGGCCAGCCTCGTGCCGAAGGCGGCGCCGTAGACCTTCGAAGCCTCGGCCCGGACCCGGGCATCGGCGGCTCCATAGGGGTAGGCCAGCAGCGGGCAGGGGCGGCCGATCAGTTGTTCGACCCGGTCGCGCGAGGACGCCAGCTCATCTCGGAGATCGGCCGGCGACAGCCGGTCGAGCCTCGCGTGCGAGCGGCCGTGCGAGCCGAACCGGAAGCCGAGCCTAGCGAGCGATTCGAGGTCCGACCGGCCGAGCAGGGGGCTCCGGGGGATGCCGGCCGGCTGGCCGGGCCAGGCGTTGTCGAGGCCGATCCGATCGGCGACGAGGAAGACCGTGGCCGGGATCGCCAGCCGGGCCAGGCGGTCGGCGACGCCGAGGATCGACCGCAGGCCGTCGTCGAACGCCAGCGCGAACCCCCGGTCGACCTCGGGCCGGCCGGCCTCGACCCACTCGCCGAGGTCGACGGCGCGAAAGCCGACCCCGAGGAGGGCGTCGAGGGTCTCGGCGAACCGGCCGGGCTCGGTCGAGGTCACGGCTCCGGTCGAGTCGATCGCGTGGTAGGTCAGGATCGGCAGGCCCTTCGCGGTCATCGGCGATGCTCCCGGTCGCGGAGGACCCGACGGCGGGCGCTGGTGGGCAGGTGGACGAGCAGGGGCTTGAGGTGGACCTCGTCTCCGGTCCGGTCGGACTGGTAGACGGCCTGGATCATCTCGGTCACTCGGCAGCCGTCCCAGCCGGACGCTCCCAGGCGGGGCTGGCCGCCGGAGGGGGATGCGAAGGCTTCCAGCTCGCGGACGATCGACAGCTCGCAGCCGAACCGGGCGCGGTGGACGCGGTCGGCGACGCGCTCGATCAGATAGCGGCGGTCGAGCTGGCAGCCGTCGGCGAGGCTCCCGGTGAGCCGCCAGGGGGCGGTCTCGATCTTCAAATATCCCTCGCTCCCCCGGACCTCGACGGTCAGGTAGCCGGCCCGGAGCGCCCAGCTCGCGTGCAGCTCGGCCACGGCGTTGTCGTGGTTGCGGAAGAGGCCGTAGCCCTCGGTCTCGCAGCCGGCGGGCAGGTGGACATCCTGGCGGACGAACCCCTTGGCCAGCACGACCTCGCCGAGGAACCGGCGGATCAGGTCGCAGGCGTGCGGGCCGTTGTCCATCAGGGTCCCGCCGCCGGAATGGGCGACCTCGGTGTGCCACGACTTGAGGAACTCGGGCGTCGCCAGGTGGCCGATCTGGGCCCGGACGCTCTCGACCCGGCCGATCGCCCACGAGCTGACCAGGGCCAGGGCGTCGCGGACGGGCGGGTAGAACCGGTGATTCAGGCCGGTCGAGAGCCGGAGCTTCGACTCGTCGGCGAGGATCGCCAGGGCCCGCGCCTCGTCGGCGCGGACGGTCAGCGGCTTCTCGCAGAGGACGTGCTTGCCGGCCTCCAGCGAGGCGCGGACGGCCTCGGCGTGGTCGCCGTGCGGCGTGGCGATCACGACGGCGTCGACCCCGCCCGATTCGAGCCCGACCTCGATGTCGGGCACCGCGACGACCCCGAGCCTCGCCGCGACGGCCTCGGCCAGGGCCGGGTCGCGGTCGGTCACGGCCACCAGCCGGAGCCGCTTCGTCCGCATCGCCGCCGCCGCCCGCTGGGCCCCGAGGAACCCGGTCCCCACCACCAGCAGGCCCATCGCCTTCCCGTTGGAGTCCATTTCCTGGCCTTTCATGCGAGTTGGGTCAGAGGATCATGAACCGGGGCCGAAACTGTTCTGCCCCCCTCTCCCTTTGGGAGAGGGCCGGGGTGAGGGTCGAGGCCGGTCGAGTGACGCCGATCGAGCCCCAACTTCCGGGCCGATGGCGATGCGGCGCCCCTCACCCCCGGCCCCTCTCCCAAAGGGAGAGGGGAGGAAGTCGAGCACGTCCCGGCCGCCTCGCCGATCGCCCACGCCGAGGCCAGCACCAAGAGGGACGGCACCGCCGGGAGCCAGGGCGCCAGGCCCATCCCTCGCGCCTTCAGGGCCGCCGCGATCCGGCCGCAGAGCAGGGGGGGGACCAGCGGACAGGCGGCCACCCGGGCGAGCCGCGCCATCGCCCCGATCCCCTTCGACCGCCCGGCGCCGTAGCGTCGCGCATGAATCAAACGCTGCCGGGCCATCGACGCCAGGCCGACACCGCCTTCGAAGGTGACGACCGCCGACCCGGCCATCGCCAGCGAATGCCCTCGATCGCGCAAGGCCCGATGAACGTCAACCTCCCAGAAGCCATCAACCCACGCCGATTCGACCTCCATCAAGCGGTCGCGGCGATAGAGGGCGTTGTCGCCCGGCGGTTCGACCCGGTCGGGGTCGGGCAGGGGGGGAAAGTAGCCGGAATAGCGGAGCAGGGCCACGGCCCGGTCGGTCGCCGAGAGGCCCGATCCGGCCTCGATCGGCCCGCCCACGCACGCCGCGTCCGACCCGGCCAGCTTGTCCCTCAGGGCGACCATCCAGCCCTCGCGAGGCGTCATCTGCGCGGTCGAGAAGGCGACGAGGTCGGCCCCGGTCGCGAGCAGGCCGTCCCGCCAGAGTTCCGGCGCGAGCCGGCCGGCGGGCTTGCGGATCAACCGGACGTTGGCGAACCGCCGGGCCAGACCATCGGCCGCCGGGTCGCCCGAGGCGTCGACGAGCAGGACCTCGCCCGTCGGCCCGGCCTCGTCGGCGAACCGGGCGAGGCTCGCGCCGAGCCTGGGAGTCGCCGGGTCGGTCAGCGCGACGACCACGGCCAGGGTTTCGACCGGGAGCCGGCTCATCGTCGGGATTTCTCCGGGGCCAGTGAGGGCCGGACGTGCGGGGCGGGGACGGCCGACTCGCGCCTCGGGCCGATCTCGGCCAGGCGGTCCCAGTGCCGCTGGATCGCGTCGTTCGAGTGGGGCACGCACCGGCGGGCGACCGAGGCGAGCGGGTCGCCGACGATCGCGATCCCGTCCAGGTCGGCCACGCCGAGCCCGGCGTCCTGGGCGTACTTGAGGTAGCCGATCCGGAGCGGGTCGAACCCCATCACGGCCGCCGCCACGGCGTCGACCGCCACGGCGTCGACCCCCGCGACCACCGTCCTCAGCCCGATCGGCGTGCCGTGCCGGGGCCCCTCGCGGTGCATCGCGACGAAGCCGTCGACCACGCTGATATGAGGCTTCGCGACCCTCGACAGCGCGACGAGGTTCCGGTTCATCGCCTCGACCGACCGGAGGTAGCCCAGCTCGGCCGGCGAAAACGTCCGCCAGGCGTCGGGCCGGCCCTTCCCCTTGAGGGCGGACTGGACCTTGCGGACGCGGCCCATCGCGCGGGTCAGGCCGTTGACGAGCGGGCTGTCCCCCTTGAGGAACTCGACGATCGGCCGCTTCCACCCCTTGTAGCCGTTGCCGCCCCCGGCGTGGCCGTGCATCATGATCCGGTCGTCGGGGTGGATGCTCGACAACATGTTCTTGAGGCTGAACGTGACCATCGACGTCACGTGAGTCTTCATCAACGCGAGCGAGACCCGGCAGGGGGCCGACGCGACCGTCCTCGACACGCGGGCCGACAGCGGCGAGCCGTCGACGGCGGTCAGCTCGACGCGGTCCCAGGCCGATTCCTCGCGGTTCAGGTCGAGATACTCGACCGGCCGGCCGGCCGTCTCCTGGCGGAAGCCGAATCGGTCGAAGCCGGCGGTGGCGTCGCTGGCCCCCTCGGCCACGACCACGCGCGAGGCGCCGGCGGCGAGCACGGCGTCGAGCGCGGCGGACAGGGTGTCGGCGTGGGTCGAGGGGAGTTGGCGGAGGTGGCTGACCAGGTTCGCCTTGACCAGGACGTCGGGCGTGACCCGGGCCCGGAGGTCGTCGGCGATCAGCGCCAGGGCCTGGGCGACGGCCCCCCGGCGGTTGTCGGATCGGACGACGGCGACGGTCGGTTGTCGGGTCATCGGCTGGGGCTCCGTCTTCGACGCTTCGAAGGGTGTGGGGCCGTCGGGGCGACGCCCTCGGCGCGGTCGAGCCGGCGGCCCGAGGGGGCCGGGGCGCCCGCGAGATCCGGCTCCTTCGCGACGAGCCAGATCGCCCCGGCGATCACGACCGAGGCCCCGCAGCAGCAGTAATAGACCATGTGAACCCACGTCGAGGCGACGGCGAACGCCACCCCCCGGCGACGGGCGAGGAAGCGGTAGAAGTCGCGGTTGATCCCGACGATCGCCGCCACGCTCAGCGGCAGCGCCGCGAGCAGCCACGGGAGCCAGAATGCCCCGCTTGCCGCGAGCAGGCCAAGGCCCGTCGCGATCACGCACGCCCGCTGGGCCTTCGAGACGTTCAGGTCGGTCTCGACGACTCTCGACCGCTTCATCAAGAGCATCCAGGGGACCCCTCGGCGAAGGACGTCGGTCCGGACCATCTCGGCGAGGGTCCATCGCTTGAGGTGAGTCGCCTGGACGTCGCGGGCGAGCACGATCCGGTGCCCGGCGCGGGAGAGCCGGTAGCCCAGCTCGATGTCCTCGATCGCCGGCCGCCGGTAGAGCTGGGGGTCGAAGCCGCCGGCCTCGATGAAGGCGTCGCGGCGGATCATCCCGCATCCGGTCCAGAAGGTGTGGGCCGGGCGGATGTCGTCCTCGAACCGGCCGCTCTGGTGGACGTAGTGGTGGAGCAGGTTCCGGAACCGGCTGACCAGCCCCGGCGCGGCGGGCGAGTCGTCATACGATCCGAACAGGCCGACGAGGCCGGGATCGGCCTCGAACCGGGCCATCGCCCGGGCGATGGTGTCCGGGTGGACGGCGACGTCGGCGTCGAGGAAGAAGATCAGCGAGGATTCGGCCGCGATCGCGCCGAGGTTCCGGGCCGCGGCCGGGCCGAGCCTGGCCGGGTTGCGAATCACCCGGGCGCCGGAGGATTCGGCGAGGCCGGCGGTGTCGTCGGTCGAGCCATCGTCGACGACGACCAGCTCGTAATCGGACCGGGAGGAGTCTCGAAGCCCTCGGAGGCAGCGCCCGAAGTCGCGACCCCCATTGTTCACGGGGATCACCACCGAGAGCGGCGGCCTCCGGGGCCTCGGGCTCGCCGGACCGGCGGGGAAATCATCCATGAACGACCCTCGCCCGTCAAAACCCGCGTGCCGGCATGCGCCCCCATCCTTGGGGCCGCCCGAACACGCGCCTCGACCTCTCCGACGTCGGGACGGGCCTGAAAATCCGTGGTGTCGATCGGCCGATCCGCCGCCCCGTCGCCCGAGGTCGCGACGTGCGGCGGGACTTTAGCCGGAACCGCCTGGGCTGTCAACGCGGGAAGAAATCGGATCGAGCCTCGCACGGACTCGCGGAGGCCGAGGTCACCTGAAATCCCCGAACCGCCCCTCGAACGCCTCGCGTTCCTCCTCCGGGAGCGACTCCAGCCACTCCCGCCCTTCGGGGGTCTCCAGCCACCGGCCGACCCTCGCCGCGTTTATCTGCTCGACCAGCCTGGCCAGGAGCAGGCCGAACAGGACGACGCCGACGACCACGATGGCGACCTGGAGCAGGACCGCCGCCGCCGAGCCCTTGCCGGGCATCGAGGCGATGTACGCCAGCGCCAGGAGCGGCAAGATCACCGCCCCGGCCGTGGCCAGCAGTGTCTTCGGCCTGATCCAGCTCATCCCCTCGCCGCCCGGAGGGCCTGGCCGGCCGCCTCGATGGTGTGGTCGACCTCGGCCTCGGTGTGGGCCGACGAGACGAAGGCGGCCTCGAACTGGCTGCACGGCAGGTAGACGCCCCTGGCCAGCATCTCCCAGAAGAACCGGCCGAAGAGGGCGGTGTCGGACCGCTTCGCGTCGTCGTAATCCCAGACCGGGCCGTCGTGGAAGAACAGGGTGAGCATGCTGCCCACGCGCTGGACGACGTGCGGCACGCCCGCGTCGGACGCCGCCCTTTCGAGCCCCTCGGCCAGCCGGGCGGAGAGGGCTTCGAGCCGGTCGTAAGGGGGCTCGTCGCGGAGAATCTGGAGGGTGGTCAGCCCTGCGGCGACGGCCAGCGGGTTGCCCGAAAGCGTCCCCGCCTGGTAGATCGGCCCGGCCGGCGAGACGTGGTCCATGATCGAGGCCGACGCCCCATAAGCCGCCGCCGGAAGGCCGCCGCCGATGATCTTGCCCAGCGCCGTCAGGTCCGGAGTGATCCCGAACCGCTCCTGCGCCCCGCCCAGGGACAGCCGGAAGCCGGTCATGACCTCGTCGAAGACCAGGATCGCGCCATGCTTCGCGGTCAGCTCGCGGAGCGATTCGAGGTAGCCGGGCCGGGGCGGGACCAGACCCATGTTGCCCGCGACCGGCTCCAGCAGGACCGCCGCGACCTGCCCCGGATACCGTTCGAAGACCTCGGCGACGGCCTGGGTGTTGTTGAAAGGACAGATCACCGTGTCGGCCGCCGCGCCGGCGGTCACGCCCGGGCTGTTGGGCGTGCCGAGGGTGGTCGCGGCCGATCCCGCCTGGACGAGCAGGGCGTCGATGTGGCCGTGATAATGGCCGGCCATCTTGACGATCTTGTCCCGCCCCGTGACCCCCCGGGCCACCCGGACGCTCGACATCGCCGCCTCGGTCCCCGACGAGACGAACCGGACCTTCTCGATCGAGGGGACCGCCGCCG
>JAJYDH010000492.1 GCA_021777685.1 Planctomycetota bacterium
CGCCCTCAACCGCGACCTCCACTACGACGAGTTCGCCCGGCTCCAGCTCGCCGGCGACGTCCTCCGGCCCGACGACCCCGCCGCGATCGAGGCGACCGGATTCCTCGTCGCCGGCGCCTACGACTCGGTCGGCCAGACCCAGCAGAGCCCGGCGAACCGGGCCATCGTCCGGGCCGACGAGCTGGAGGACATCGTCGGCACCGTCGGGCAGACCTTCCTCGGCCTCACCCCCCACTGCGCCCGCTGCCACGACCACAAGTTCGACCCGATCCGCCAGGCCGAATACTATCGACTGGCCTCGGCGCTGGGGGGCGTCCGTCACGGCGAGCGCGACCTCTCGGCGATCGACCCCTCGGCGGCTGGATCGCGCCGCAAGATCGAGGCCGCGCTGTCCAGGATCGCGGAGATCGAGCGGCCCGCGAGGGAGCAGATCCTCGCCAGACGCCGTCAATCTCCCGATCCGGTCCCCATCCCGATCGCGGCCTGGGACTTCGATCGAGGGCTTGAAGACCGCGTCGGCTCGCTCAAGGCAACGCTCCGCGACGGCGCCTCCCTGACGCCGGAAGGTTTGAGGCTCGACGGCCGCTCCGGCTTCGCGGAGACGTCTCCGCTCCCCGTCGGGCTCAAGTCGCGGACGATCGAGGCGTGGGTGAAGCTCGACAACCTCGACCAGCGGGGCGGCGGGGTGGTCGCGCTCCAGTCGCCCGACGGCCGGGCGTTCGACGCCATCGTCTTCGGCGAGCTGGAGCCAGGCCGATGGATGGCCGGCAGCGAGAACTTCGCCCGGACGAAACCGGCCGCCGGTCCCGCCGAGTCGGAGGCGACGAACCGTCCGGTCCACGTCGCGATCGCCTACGATGAGGACGGGACGATCCGCCTCTACCGCGACGGACGTCCCCACGGTAAGCCCTTCGAGTCGAATGGCCCTCGCCCGTTCGCGAGCGGCGAGGCTCAGCTCGTCTTCGGGCTCCGCCACGCCCCCGCTGGCGGGAACAGGTTGCTGGCCGGCACGATCCTCCGCGCGAGGCTATACGACCGGGCCCTCGACCCGGCGGAAGTCGCCGCCTCGGCCTCGACGTTCAGCGACCAGGTCTCCCCCCAGGCAGTCGCCCGGGAGTTGCCCGCCGAGCGCCGCCAGGAACGGGACCGGCTGGTCGCCGATGTCGCCGAGATCCGGGCCTCGTCGTCCGCCAGGACCATCAAGGCTTACGCGGTGATGCCCCGCGACGCCGGCGTGACCCAGGTCCAGCTCCGAGGCAACCCGGCGAGCCCCGGCGAGTTCGTCTCGGCCGGCGGGATCGCCTCGGTGGCCGGGCCGCTCGCCGATTTCGGCCTCGCGCCGGACGCCCCCGAGGCCGAGCGTCGCCGACGGCTGGCAGGCTGGATCGCCGACGCGAACAACCCGCTCTTCACCCGGGTCGCGGTCAACCGGCTCTGGCAGGCCCATTTCGGCGTCGGGTTCGTCGAGACGCCCAGCGACCTCGGCTTCAACGGCGGCCTGCCCTCGCACCCGGAGTTGCTCGACTGGCTGGCCTCCGAACTGGTCGCCCGGGGCTGGAGCCTCAAGGCGATGCACCGCCTGATCGTCACCAGCGCGACCTATCGCCAGTCGTCCCGGCTCGACCCGGCGGCGATGGCCCGCGACTCGGGCGACCGCCTGCTCTGGCGGAAGGCGCCGGCCAGGCTGGAGGCGGAGATGGTCCGGGACGCGATGCTCGCCGTCTCGGGCCGGCTCGACCGGACCCCGGGGGGGCCGAGCTTCTTCGACCGCGAGATCTCCAGGAAGCCAGGGACGTCGATCGTCGTGAACGTCGAGGCCGACCCGTCGAAGCCGGGGCTCGGCCGTCGGACGCTCTACCGGGCCTGGGTCCGGGGCGGCCGGAGCGTGCTGCTCGACGCCTTCGACTGCCCCGACCCCTCGACGACCGCCCCGCGCCGGCCGGTGACGACGACACCGCTCCAGGCCCTCGCGCTGATGAACGACGCGCTGGTGCTTCACCTCTCCGACGCCCTCGCCGACCGCCTCGTCCGCGAGGCCGGCGACGACCCCGGGCGCCAGGTCGACCGCGCGTATCGCCTGGCCTTCGGCCGGAATCCCGGGGCCGAGGAGCGCGAGCACGCCGCCCGGATCGTCCGGGAGCACGGCCCGGCGACCCTGGCCCGGGCGATCTTCAACAGCAACGAGTTCCTCTATGTGGATTGACCGCCGAGAATTCTTCTCCTGGGTCCGGGGCGGCCTCGCCGGCGCGGCGGCGGCCTCGCTGATGCTCCGAGACGGCACGCTCCGGGCCGCCGTGCCGGGCGAGTCGGACCCGCCCGGCCCGCACTTCGCCCCGAAGGCGAAGCGGGCCATCCACATCTGCCTCTGCGGCGCGATGAGCCACGTCGACTCGTTCGATCACAAGCCCGAGCTGATCGCCTCGCACGGCAGGTCGCTCGCCAGGCCCCCCAGCAAGGACGACGTCTTCTTCGGCCAGGTCGGGCGGCTCCGCAAGCCCGACTGGGAATTCCGCCAGAGGGGCCAGAGCGGGCTCTGGGTCTCCGAGCTGTTCCCGCACCTGGGAGAGATGGCCGACGAGCTGACCGTGATCCGGTCGATGGTCGCCGACACCGGCAACCACACCCCGGCCACGTTCCAGGAGAACAGCGGCTTCCGGCTCAACGGCTTCCCCACGATGGGCGCCTGGCTGAGCTACGGCCTGGGGAGCGAATCCGACGACCTGCCCGCCTTCGTTGTGATCCCCGACGCCCGCGAGTTCCCCGCCGGAGGGGCGATCAACTGGACCAACGGCTTCCTGCCCGCCCGCCATCAAGGCGTGGTCGTCCGCCCTCAGGGGGAGCCGATCGACGACCTCTTTCCCGCCCGGGCCCTCGCGCCCGGGGCCGATCCCGCCGCCCGCGAACTCCTCGCCGACATGAACCTCCGCCACTTCGAGGCCCACCCGGGCGAGGACGCCCTGTCCGCGAGGATCAAGGGATACGAGCTGGCCGCGAGGATGCAGACCTCCGTCCCCCGGGTCGTCGACCTCAAGGGCGAGCCCGAGGAGACGCTCGCGACCTACGGCGTCGACCGGCCCGAGACCGCCGACTTCGGCCGGGCCTGCCTGATCGCCCGACGGCTGATGGAGCGGGGCGTCCGGTTCGTCCAGCTCCTCTCCGGCGGGACGTTCAGCAGCCCCCGGCGGAACTGGGACGGCCACGAGAACATGAGGCAGAACCACGGCCAGGAGGCCCTGCGGATCGACCGGCCCGTCGCCGGCCTGCTCGGGGACCTCCGCCGCCGGGGGATGCTCGACGACACCCTGGTCCTCTTCACCACCGAGTTCGGCCGGACGCCGTTCGCCCAGTCGGGCGCCGACGTGGTCGGACCGGGCCGCGACCATAACCAGCACGGCTTCAGCGTCTGGATGGCCGGGGCCGGCCTGAAGCACGGGATCGCCCACGGATCGACCGACGAGATCGGCTGGAAGGCCGCCGAATCCCCCGTCACCTGGCCCGACTTCCACGCGACCGTCCTCCACCTTTTGGGGATCGACCACCAGAAGTTGACCTACTATCACAATGGGATTCGTCGCCGCCTGACCAACGTCCACGGCGAGGTCGTCCGGCCGATCCTGGCCTGATCCGCGTCCCGGATCATTCAAGCCCGAGGCGGGATGCCCGGTGGCCGGGCAGGGCCGTTGCATTCTCACCCTGGGAGGGCCTTGCGCTTTTTCTCTCGCCGCCGAGACGGTTTATGGATGTCTGGTGGGAATGGGAGATCTGGGACATCAATAGAAGTTACGCGGTTGACGATTGGGCCAGGCCGGCAGGCTTCGGATCGGTCGATTCTGGTAGGGTGGGCACCGCCCACCACGATCGAGGCCGCTCGGATCGATCGGACGCCGCGGGATGTGCCCGTCCCGCGGCGTCCGTTGACGGATCGGCCGACGAATGCGCAAATTAACTATTGTTGATAATTTGCTCGATCGCCAGGTCGTAGTATTCGGTCGACCCGAGGAACCCGGCCTCGACCTGCTCGGACGTCAGGGCGCCGGTTTCCAGGGCCGTCACCCACCCGTGCAGTCCGGTGGCGTCGGAGGGACGCCCGAGATCCTGACGGTAGAGGTTCTCGATGGTCCGAGTGTAGGCCTCGGTCGAGGTCACGAATCTCTGGGCGACCTGCGCCCGGGTGACGCCCGATTGTAGCGACTGGAGCCAGGCATCGCGCTCCGCGGTGGCTTCGGCGCGGCCGAGGACGTTCTGGTAGAGGCTGTCGATGAAGTTGGTGTCGCTCGCATGAAGCGCCTGGTATTCCGGGCTCGCGAGGAACAACTGGTACGCCTGGTCGTAGGTGAGCCCGTTCATCAGCGAATTGACCCAGGCGTTCCGCTCCGAGGCGGCCTCCTGGCGGCCGAGAAGGCTCTGATAGAGCCCATCGACCTCGATGCCCAGGTGCTCCGGGCTGGCGAGGATACGCGCGGCGACCGAGTAATTGCTGGCTCCTTGTCGGAGATCGGTGGTGAAGAGCGCCAGGCCCGCGGGCTCGGGTTGCCGACCGAGGACGTTTTGATACAGCGACGCCACGTACAGCGAGGTCGGGTCGTGCGGAATCGTGCTGGCGACGGTGATCGAGAACGACTCGCTCGAGGTCAGGCCCCCGGCGCCGTCCTCGGTGGCCACGACGGTGACGATGTAGGTCGCCGGTCCCTGGAGCAGGCTGGGCGTCCACCGGAACACGC
>JAJYDH010000493.1 GCA_021777685.1 Planctomycetota bacterium
CGCCCAGATCGCGGGGGCCAACCGCCCGCAGCCGCTCCAGGCGCCGTCGTTCCAGTCGCGGGACGAGGGCTTCATGGATCGTTATGACCTGTCGACCCGCGAGGCCATCATGAACCGGGTCGCGCGCGATCCCTCGCGGGAGATGGGGACGATCGACCCGACCGGCGCGCTCTCCCGGAACACCGCGGCCCGGCCGAGCCCGAGCCCGACCGGGCCTCGCCCCCTCTCGCAGTCCCCCCCGCCGCCGCCCCGGCCGACGTCGGTCAACCTCGCGATCTACTTCAACAAGGACAATCAACTCGTCTGGCCCAGCATGTCGCCGATCACCGGCGACTTCGGCAAGAAGCAGGCGGCGGCCGACCAGGCGACGCTGGCCGTCCGCAACGAGTACGACACGAAGGGGCTGGCCCAGCTCTCGACCGTCACCGACGCCCGCCAGAAGCTGCTCGACTACGGCCGCCCCGCGCTCCAGTACGTCCGCGAGCAGTCGACCCCGGCGCTCGCCGACTCGTTCCACGTCTTCCTGCTCTCGCTCTACGGCAACATCGGCAACGCCGCCACCTTCCCGAAGCAACAATGACCGGCGACCGGGCCCCGGCCGTGAGGCCCTTGCCCGGGGCGCCGGCGGCCGATAGACTCGTGGGCGATTTCCATTCATTTCGATAAAAATTCCGGTCGGGCGATCGGGCCTGGTCCTCTCCCCGGATACGAGGCGATCGAGCATGAACGCAACGCCCTGGGTCTTGTTCGGGACGCTGCTCGCGGCCATCCCCGGCGCCCTGGCCGGCCCTCCGCAGGCCCCGGCCGCCGCCGCCGTCCCGCCCGGCCGGGCCGAGGACGAGAAGGCGATCCGATCGGGCGTCGACGCCTTCGTCGGGGCCTTCGCGAAGGCCGATGCGAAGGCGATCGCCGCGATGTTCACCGACCAGGGCGAGGCCATCGACGTCGAAGGGCGCGCGATCCGGGGCCGCGAGGCGCTGGAGGCCCACTACGCCGCGCGGTTCGAGGACGGCCCCGGCGAGAAGCTCGAGGCCACCATCGAGCTGATCCACTTCCTCGCCCCCGAGGTCGTCCGCCAGGACGGCCGGACCCGGCTCCTCCCCGCGACCCCGGCCGAAGGGCCCCCCTCGACGGCCCGTTACACGGCAACGCTGGTCAAGGACCACGGGCGATGGCTGATCGCCAGCATCCGCGAGCTGGAGGACACGGCCATCTCCCACCACGACCGGCTCAAGGAGCTGGAATGGCTCGTGGGCGACTGGGTCGAGGAGACCGGCGAAGCCCTGATCGCCACCTCGGTCGCCTGGTCCGAGGACGGGAACTTCCTCCTCCGGTCCTTCGAGGTCCGGGTCGCGGGCAAGGCCGAGCTGAAGGGGACCCAGCGGATCGGCTGGGACCCGCTGACCCGACAGATCAAGTCCTGGGTCTTCGACTCTCAGGGCGGCTACGGCGACGGCTACTGGACCCGGAGCGGCGACCGGTGGGTCATCAAGTCGTCCGGCGTCCGCGGGGACGGCCAGTCGACCTCGGCCACCCAGGCCCTCGCCCGCCTCGGCAAGGACCGCCTCCTCTGGACGTCGAGGGACCGGACGCTCGGCGGCGAGACCCGGGACGACGACCACGAGGTCACGATGGTCCGCAAGCCGCCCGAGCCGAAATGATCCCCCACTTCCGCCGAACATCGTCGCAGCATCGAGGCACCCATGACGAACCGCTTACCGAGACTGGCCCTCGCCTCGATCCTGGCGCTGCTCGTCGCGGCCGACGTCGCCCTGGCCCAGAGGGGCCGGGGCGGCATGGTCGGCGGCGGCAACCGAGGGGGCGGCCCTCGGCCCGCCGGCAACCAGAACTTCAACCGGCCGGCCAACGTCAATCAGAACTTCAACCGGCCGACGAACGTCAATCAGAACTTCAACCGGCCGACGAATATCAACCAGAACATCAACCGGCCGACGAATATCAACCAGAACATCAACCGGCCGACGAATATCAACCAGAACAACATCAACCGGCCGACGAATATCAACCAGAACAACATCAACAACCGGCAGAACATCGTCCACAACAACGTCAACATCAACAACATCAACCGGGTCAACAACAACGTCACCAACGTCAACCGGGGCGGGTACGGGGCCTACGGCGGCTATGCCCACGGCCACGGCTACGGGACGCCCGGCGGGGTGAACCGGGCCTGGGGCGGGTACGGGGCCTACGGCGGCGGCTATCACGGCGGCTCGTACTACAACGCCCACTCGAACTGGGTCAACGGCTCGTGGGGCGGCAATTATTACCGGCCGGCCTACGGCGGCGGATACGGCGGGGATTACGGCTACAACAACATCGGCAACAGCGCCCTGGGCATCGGCGCGGCGGTCGGGATCGCGGCGTGGGGGGTCGGGTCGCTGGTCAATAGCTGGGGGTATTCCCGGTACTCGAACCCGTATTACTCCTCGGCCTACGCTCAGCCCGGGATCGTGGCGAGCCAGCCGGCCGGGTACGACTATTCGAGGCCGCTCGACCTCGCCTCGGCCCCGCCGGCCGGGCCGGTCCTGGAGACGGCCGAGGCGACCCTGGGCACCGCCCGCCAGGCGTTCCTCGCCGGCGACTACAACCAGGCCCTCGCGCTGGCCAACCAGGCGCTCGCCCAGACGCCCAACGACCCGATGCTCCACGAGTTCCGCGCCACCTGCCTGTTCGCCCTCGGCCGGTACGACGAGGCCGCCGTCCCGTTCTACACGGTGCTCTCGGCCGGCCCGGGCTGGGACTGGACCACCCTGATCGGCCTCTATCCCAACGTCGAGACCTACACCGCGCAGCTCCGGGCGCTGGAGGCGTACTGCAACGCCAACGCCCGCGCGGCGTCGGCCCGGTTCGTGCTCGCCTCGCTCTACCTGACCCAGGGGAGCACCGCCGCGGCCGCCGGCCGGCTCCGCGAGGTCGTCGCGATCCAGCCGCAGGACAAGCTCTCGGCGCAGCTCCTGGCCGCCGTCTCCGGCGATGGCCAGCCCGCCCAGGCCGCCCCGGCGAACGACCTCCCCCCCGCCAATCCCAACCCCAACTCCAACCCCGCCCAGCTCGCCTCGACCTCGGCCGCGCCCGAAGGGCCGCCGCTCCCCTCCGGCCCGGTCCCGGCCAACCTGGTCGGCGCCTGGACCGCCTCGCCGGCCCCCGGCGTGACGATCTCGCTGACCATCCCCGACGACCGGTCCTACACCTGGAAGGTCGTCGAGAACGGCCAGGCCCGCGAGTTCAAGGGAGAGGCCGCCGTCGACCAGGACACCCTCGCCCTCATCGCCCCCGACATGCCCCCGATGGTGGCCAGGGTCGCCTGGAAGGACCCCGCCCACTTCAACTTCAAGGCCGTCGCCACGGGCGCGGACGACCCGGGCCTCAACTTCGGCAAGTGACCCGGGACGCCGGGCATTCCCGACCCGAAAGGCGGAGCACGATGAGGATCGAACGGAAGGCCGCCCGGCGGCTCGGGATGCTGGCGATCGTCGGGGCCTCGATGGCGATCGGCCGGGGCGAGGCGACCGGTCGACCGGACGGCCCCGCGACCCCGCCCGCCGCCGACCCGCTGATCGCGCTCAACGACCACTTCCACGACGCCTACCGCCGGGCCAGGCTCGAAAAGCTGGCCCGGACCGGCCCGGTCGTGCTCGTCGGCTTCCAGAGCCTGGCGCTGATCCGCCAGGGGCGTCGGTCCGAGGTCCCGTTCCCGCCGGCGATCTACCAGAAGCTCAAGGAGGTCGCGCACGTCCCGCTGATGACCTTCGTCGCGCTCGCCGGCACCGAGGGCCGGCCGTTCGACCCGGTCAAGAGGGCCGAGATCGGCTACGTCCGCGACCTCGTCGACGCCGCCCTCGGGGGGATCGACCGCGCGGGCTTCCCCGCCTCCTCGGTCGACCGTCAGAAGGAGATCCTCCGCCTGACGCAAGCCTACCTCGCCGGGGTCCTCCGAGAAGGCAAGGCCCCGGCCGACGCCCTGGACGCCTTCGCCAAGCGCACCGCACCGCTGATGCTCGCCAACGCCGACGACGCCGCCGAGGCCCACCTGCACGCGTTGAACGCGCAGATGGAAGCCTGGCGGGAGGAGATGACCGCCGACGAGTGGCGATCGATGCACGTCGCCGTCATGTCCGCGCACATGGCCCGCGACCGCGAGATCGCCATGCAGTACTTCGAAAGGCTCCTGGACCAGCCCGCCGAGGGCCACCGCCTGATCTTCGCCGAAGGGCTCTTCGACGAATCCAAGGCCCTCGACCTCGTCGGCACCCACCTCCTCGACGGAGCCGCCTCCGCCGCCTTCTTCGGCGACGACATGCGGCTCCACCGCGACCTGCTCTCCGACGGCGCGACCAGGGCCCTCCGGTCGATGACGATCCGGCCGTGAAGGGCCGATGGATACTGCTTGATTGAGTGTGAGTCGGTTAAGGAACTGCTTCGCGGATTTGAGCCACCGATGTCTAGGTCTAGGATTTCTTGCCGGGATGCAATTTCGAATCAATGTAGTGCAAAAGCGAACGAGCAACGTTCACAACCAACATCGCCTCTTCAGTAGCAAGCAAATCCTCATTGGGATGGCCGGGTCGCCCCGGGGGATTGCTCCCCCGGGGCTCCCACAGATCCGGACTTGCGGATCTCCCGCATCCGGCTCGTCATCTCATGACTTCGCCACGCGGCTCAGCAGCCCGTGGACCACCC
>JAJYDH010000031.1 GCA_021777685.1 Planctomycetota bacterium
TCGCGCTCCGAGCGGGTCGGGACCCGCGCGAAGTCGGCGACCCAGAGGCCGACGAGGCCGGCGAAAAACAACGCGAGCAGGGCGTATGTGCCTCGGTTTTTCATCGCGGTGAACTATCCCCTGATCTGAGTGGAGACGAAATCCTCTCGGATCAGAATATGTAGGGTGGGCCGAGTGAAACGAGGCCCACCATCATCGCCGGACCTTGGTGGGCCTCGTTTCACTCGGCCCACCCTACCAGAAACCGCGAGGCCCCGATCGAGGGCCTCGCTTCAATCCCGCCGGGCCAGGTAGGTCGTCGCCCCCAGGCCGAGGATCACGACGACGGCCAGCAGGGTCGGGACCAGGACGAGGCGGAGCCGGAGGCCGGGGTCGGCGGCGAACAGCAGGCTCTCGTGCGTCTTGGGGGCGATCCCGAGCAACTCGGGGCGCCCCCGGAGCCAGTGGATGGCGTTCATGAGCAGGTCGAGGTTCGCCGGCACTTCCCGGACGAACTGGTTGTCGGCCGCGAACGAGCTGGAGATGACGACCAGCCTCGGCATGGGCTTCTCGGAGGCGGTCCGGGGCCGGACGGCGACGGCCACGCCCAGGTTGAGCGGGCCGGCCTGGTCCTTGCCCGGGTCGCGCTGGATCTTGCGGGCGTCCGGGTCGGACTCGGCCCAGGAGTCGGGGCCGGTCCGGAGGAACGGCGAGGCGACGACGGCCGGGTTCCCCGGAGGCCGGTCGCGGGGCTCGCCCGGCCTCGGCGGGCCGCCCAGGATGGTCAGCGGCGCCGCGCCGGGCAGGAGGACGACCCGGCCGGCCAGCGTCTCGGCGATCGGGTGCGACGCCCCCGGGGGGATCGGGGCGAGCACCAGGTTCGGCCGGCCCCTCAGCGAGAACCGGGGGTCGACCGCCATCCCGGGGCCGAACTCGACGTTGTAGCCCCGGAGCAGGCCGGCCAGGCCGGCGGCCTCGGCGTTGCCGGCGAGCACGATCAACTGCCCGCCCCGGCCGAAGAACTGCCCGATCCGCTCGACCTCGTCGGCCAGGAGCGGCGACTTCGGCCCGCAGATGACCAGGAGGTTGACGTCGGAGGGGATCTCGTCGCGGACCAGGTTCACCTCGACCGCGTCGGTCCCGACCGACGAGAGCCGGGCCCGCCAGAGGCCGACCCCGGGCTGGGAGGGGTCGAGCTCGCCGATCGAGGGCTCGCCGTGGCCGGTCGTGAAGCCGACCCGGCCTCGCTTCCCCTCGCGGAGCCGGATCAGGGCCGAGGTCACGACGTCCTCGCCGTCGAAGGTCGAGACGAACCGGTCGGGCCTCGCCTCGAACCGGCTCCCCTGGGCCTCGAAGAGGTCGAGCGAGCCGATGACGGTGTGCGAGCCGGTGTCCCCCTCGCCGAAGCCGACCACGATCCCGTCGCCGACCATCCCGACCATGTCGGGCACCCGCTTCACCAGCGCCTCGAACTCCTTGACGTCGCTGTTGGGGTCGAGGTACTCGACCCGGACCCTCGACGGGTTGGCGGCCTTGTAGAGGTCGAGCAACTGCCGGACCCGGTCGAGCTGCCGGCCCGACTGCGGCGAGTTGCCGAAGAAGACGTCGAACGAGACCGGACGGTCGAGCGACTTCAGCAGGTTGACCGTCCTCGACGACAGGCTGAACGAGCCGTCCCGGGTCAGGTCGATCGCCCGCCCGCCGTATCGGAACGCCACGACGTTGCCGACGATCAGGATGCCCGCCACCAGCGACGCCGTCAGCGCGGTGTTGGAGAACTCCAGCGTCCGGCGCAAGGTCGGGCTGACATGCCGGTAGCGGCGGTTGACCCGGAGGACCGCCAGGACGATCCCGAACCCCGCCGCGAACGCCGGGAGCGACCACGGGATGCCGACCGCCGCCGCCAGGTAGCCCCCGGCCAGGACCAGCAGGAACCCCACGACGGCCGACGCCACCACCCGGTCGCGGTAGGCCGGGCCGGGCGCATCCTCGGGCTCCTCGCGGGTCGCCTGGCCGATCGGCGCCCCCCGGATCGCCCAGGTCAGCGTCAGGAAGCCGGCCAGGGCCGAGGCGATCGCCCAGACTTCGGGCCGGGTCAGGAAGTCCAACACTCGTTGCGACATGGTCGTCGATCACCCCTCGCGGCGGTATTCCAGGACCTTCACGGTCAGGTAGAGCATCAGGACGGCGACCGAGAGGTGGAGCGACAGGAACCGGAGATCGAGCTGGCCGGTCCCGAAGGTGCTGGCCTGGTGGAGGATCGAGACGAACTGGATCGCCTCGGCCCAGGCGGCCCGGCGGTACGTCGCGTAGGCGTATCCGGCCGACGACAGCACGATCATCATGAACACCGTCGCGAACGTCAGGACCGCCGCGACGATCTGGTTCCGGGTCAGCGAGCTGAAGAACAGGCCGATCGCCACGAACATCATCCCCATCGTCGACAGCCCGATCCCGAGCGAGACGACCGGGCCGACGTCGAAGTTGTAATGCCCCTGATAGTAGAGGAAGGGCAGATAGAGCGCGAACGGCACGAGCAGGACCAGGTAC
Organism: Planctomycetota bacterium; assembly: GCA_021777685.1. Lineage (GTDB taxonomy): Bacteria > Planctomycetota > Planctomycetia > Isosphaerales > Isosphaeraceae > Tundrisphaera. The sequence continues at coordinate 2,530 of JAJYDH010000031.1, forward strand.
ATGCCGACCCCGGCCAGCCACTTCGAGACGACGACCTCGACCTCGGTCACGGGGGCGGTCAGCAGCGGCTCGATCGTCCCCGACCGCCGCTCCTCGGCCACGAGGCGCATCGTCAGGGCGGGGATGGCCACCAGCATCCCGATCCAGAACGGCGGGCTGCCCGAGATGTAGGTGTTCAGCGGGTCGCGGAGCCCCGAGTAACCGACGTTGTTGCGGGCGAGCGACTCGACCAGCTCCCAGAAGTTGAGCAGGGCGATCGCCTGGAATGCCAGGACGACGAGCAGGGCCATCGGGCCGAGGAAGTAGCTCGCCAGCTCGCGGCGGAGGAGGGTGGGGATGTGTCGCATGGTTCAGGCGGCCTCGGTCCCGGTCGGGTACTCGGACTCGGCGTCCCTGGCGATCGAGGCGTCGCGGACGGCCCGGACGAATCGCTCCTCCAGCGACGACCGCCGGAGGTCGAGCACCCGGAGCGCCCAGCCGTTCTGGACGACCCGCCGGGCCAGGTCCTCGCGGAGGTCGGCGTCGTCGAGGGCCTGGACCTCGAACCGGGCGACGTCCCCCTGGTGGTCGGTCAGGCCCACCCGCTTCACGCCCGGCGTCGCCTCCAGGGCCTTGCGGATCGCCGGGGCCGGCCCCCTCGCCTCGATGATGATCGCCGATTGGGTCTGGAGGTGGTCGAGCCGGTCGTCCAGGGCGACCTTCCCCTTGACGATCATGATGACCCGGCCGCAGACGGCCTCGACCTCGGACATGATGTGGGTCGAGAGCACGATGGTGTGCCGTTCGCCCAGCTCGCGGATCAGGGCCCGGACCTCGCGGATCTGCATCGGGTCGAGCCCGGCGGTGGGCTCGTCCAGGACGAGGATGTCCGGGTCGTGGACCATCGCCTCGGCCAGCCCGACGCGCTGGCGGTATCCCTTGGAGAGGTGGCCGAGGACCCGCGACTCGACGTCGACGAGCTTGCACCGCTCCAGGACGCCGTCGACCGCGGCCCGACGCCTCGACCGGGGGACGTCCTTGAGCCTGGACCGGTAGTTGAGGTATTCGCGGACCCGCATCTCGGGGTAGAGCGGCACGTTCTCGGGCAGGTAGCCGACCTTCTTGCGGACCTCCAGCGGCTCGTCGAGGACGTCGTGGCCGGACAGGACGGCCCGGCCGCTGGTGGGGGCGAGGAAGGTGGTGAGCATCCGCATCGTGGTCGTCTTGCCCGCCCCGTTGGGGCCGAGGAGCCCGACGATCTCCCCCCGGCCCACCCCGAAGCTCACCCGGTCGACGGCCCGGGCGGAGTGGTAGAGCTTGGACAACCGCTCGACTTCGATCATGGAATCGGTCTCGGGCTCGGACGGGTACGTCGGGTTGGTGGGCGATGCCCACCCTACATGAATCCTCGGGCGGCGGGCCTGTAGCCTGCAGGGTGGACACCGCCCACCTCGATCGAAGCTCAACGTTTGGGCGGGCGCGTGACCCAGACCAGCATGGTGACCGACTCGCCCGGCCTGGGCGGGGCCATCCGTCCGAGGTCCGGCGGGCCGACGAACGCGGCCGAGGCCACGACCGCCGCCTTCTCCCGGGCCTCCGGCGAGGCCGCCTCGACGACCGGGGCGGCGACCTCGCCGGGCATGGCGTCCGGGCGCCCGCGGTCCGAATCGACGATGTGGTCGGGCTTCATCTCCGACCGATTGGCCATGAATGCCTGGAGGTCGAGCGGGGGGTCGCCGAGCGGGGCGGCCTCGGCCCCCCGGAACACGGCCACCCGGCCGACCTCGCCCAGTCGCGTGACCAGGTCGGGGCTCGAATCCCCCTCCTCGACCAGGTCGGGGAACTGCCGGCGGAGCCGGTCGACGAACGACCGGCGGACCCGCCCGTCCATCGGCACGGCGAACACCTCGGCCGGCTCGGTCCGGTCTGTGTCGACGACGATGTCCTGGCAGATCGAGATCCGGCCGAACTCGGGGGTCTGGCGGGCGTCGTCCCGGATCAGCTCCTGGACCCGGTCGGGCGCGTCCTGGATGTCGGTGACGATCACGATCCGCCGGACCCTCGGCCGTTCGAGCATCCGGGAGACCAGCCGCCGATACTCCTGCTCTCGGGCCACGCCGGGCGGGGTGGTGGCGGCCTCATGGGCTTCCGGGGCCGGGGGGAGGCTCGGGGCGACGGGCTCGGCGGAGACGATTTCGATCGGCTTCGGCGTCGGCGCGGGGACGGGGGCGGATGGCCGGATCGGATGAGTGCGGTGCGCCGGGGCGTCGTCGATCTGCACGGCCACGTCGGGCACGACCGGAGAGTCGTGGAGCGCCCGATTCAGGAGGATCATGGCGAAGATCAGGCTGGCGGCCATCCCGGCGAGGCCGGAGAAGGCCAGGGCGACGCGGGCCGGCCGGCCGAACGCGCCGAGGCGGGCGCGTCGACGGTCGGCGGCGATCCGGGCCGCCAGGGCGGGGGCGAGGTCGCGGGGGATGGACGGGCGGTCGAGCCCGGCGACGGCGTCCCGGGCCTGGACGAGCGAGCGGAGCTGCTCGGCCAGGGGCGGGCTCGACTCGACGGACCACTCGGCCGCCAGCCGGTCGGCCGGGTCGAGTTCGTCGTCGAGGTAGGCGGATAGGTAAGTTTCGTCGTCGAGGTTCATGTCGTCCGGCGGGGTTGAGGGCCAGGGAAACCGGGGCCTCGTGCCTCTCCTTCTCCGATCCAGGTGACTTCGGGTCAATGGACGTTGCGGGCGGGCTGTCGGCTCGACGCGTCCTCCTCCACGACCCCCTTGAGCCGCTCGCGCAGGTCGAGCCGGGCCCGGTGGAGCCGGCTCCGGACCGTGCCGACCGGGACGCCGAGGATCGCCGCGATCTCCTCGTAGCGGAGCCCGTCGAACTCCTTCATCACCACGACGGCCCGGTGGTCGTCGGCCAGGGCGTCCAGGGCCGACTGGATCAGTGCGTCGCGCTCGGCCCGCTCCAAAGGGAGGGTCGGGTCGCTCAGGATCGGGTCGTCGGCCGGGTCGAGCGGCTCGTCCCGCCCCGGCCGGTGGAACCCGCCCACGATCCGCCGTCGCCGCCGGCCGCTGAGGGCCAGGTTGACCGCGATCCGATAGACCCAGGTGTAGAACGAGCTCTCCCCCTGGAACTTGTCGAGCTTCTCGAAGGCCCGGAGGAACGCGTCCTGGAGGAGGTCCAGCGCATCCTCGGGGCTGCCGGTCAGGCGGAGCATCGTGGGGTAGAGTCGGTCCTGATGGCGCCCGACCAGGACCCCGAACGCTTCCGTCCGGCCCGCTCGACATGCCTCGATGAGGGAGTTGTCGTCGTTGCACCCGGTCATCGGCAACCTTTGACGCTCGATGGAGGGGCGAAGTTCCCGAGAACCCGGAACCCGACCCCGGATCGCATTAGTCGACGTGATCCCTCGATGGTAATCGAAGTCGCCCGCCGATGCGACCCTCCCCCTCGCCGGTTTGGCCCGATCGCTTGCCCCGGCGGGGGGGCGGGGCCTATCATGACCTTCTCGGGAACGGGGCCGGACGAGGGAAGGGCGGGCATGAAGATCGCGGTCAGATTCCAGGACGAACGGCTCGACTTCGAGGTCCCCGACGACCGGCTCGTCGGCCACTGGTCGGGCCCCGAGGCGTCGGCGGATGGCGTCGACGCCCGGGAGATGGCCCGGCGGGCGATCGAGGCGCCGATCGACTTCCCCCCCCTGCTCCGCTCGGTCGTCCCCGGCGACCGGGTGGTCCTGCCGCTCGACGCCTCGACGCCCGACCTCCCGGCGATCCTGGAAGTCGTGGCCGGGACGCTCCGAGCGGCCGGGGTCGACACCATCACGGCCGTCTCGACCGACCCCGAACCCCCGTCCCTCCCTGGAGGAGTCTCCTGGCGGGTCCACGACCCGGACGACCGGGCGGGGATCGCCTACCTGTCGAGCACCAAGGAAGGTCAGCGGGTCTACCTCAACCGATACCTGACCGACGCCGACATCGTGATCCCGATCGGGGCCCTGGGCTACGACGGGACCCTCGGCTATCGAGGACCCTGGTCGGTCATCTATCCCGGCCTGAGCGACCGGGAGACCCTGACGAGGTATCGGGGGCTCGCCACCGAGGCGTCGCCCGACCGAGAGGCCCCGGCCTCCCCCCTGCTGGAGTCGGCCGAGGTCGGCTGGCTCCTGGGCTGTCAGTTGCAAATCGGCGTCCTGGGCGGGATTCAGGGCGCCTCGAAGGTCATGGCGGGCCTGGAGTCGACCCTCCGAGCTGAGGGGGCGCGGGCCGTCGACGAGTCGTGGACGTTCCGGGCCGACGAGCGGGCCGACGTCGTCGTCGCCGGGATCGGCGCCCCGGGGCGTTCGACCTCCGTCGACGACCTGGCGGAGGGGCTGGCCACCGCCGCCCGGCTGGTCCGCCGGGGGGGGAAGGTCGTCGCCCTGTCGAGGGCCGAGGGGGAAGTCGGCCCCGCCGTCCGGAGGCTCGCCGGAGCAGAGAATCCCCGGTCGGCCCTGAACCGCCTCAAGGGGCGGGAGGCCGACCCCGATTACGGCGCCGCCCGGCGGATCGCCTCGGCCCTCGCCTGGGCCGACATCTACCTCCACGGCGCCCTCGACACCGACCTCGTCGAGGAACTCGGGATGATCCCGATCGACCGGCCGGGCGAGGCCCGCAAGCTCGCCGGGTCGGCCGCCTCCTGCATCATCCTGAGCCAGGCCGACCGGACCAGGGCGATCGTCCCGGCCGAGGATTGAACGCCGAATCGACCGGCATTTTCCAACTCCGAAATCTGAAATCATGAGATCTGAAATCTCGAATCCAGACGCCTACCGGGCGGCGAACGAACGAGCCGCCTGGGCCGACCGCTCGGCGAGGGTCCGCCTCGAAATTTCCGGGCCGGAGCGGGCCAAGTTCCTCCACAACCTGACCACGAACGACGTGAAGCGCCTGGCCGTCGGCTCCGGTCACGAGGCGTTCGTCACCAGCCCGCAGGGCAAGACCCTGGCCTTCGCCACCTTCCTCGCGACCGACGATTCGATCCTGGCGAGGACCGAATCGGCCTCGCTGGAGTCGCTCCTGCCCCACCTCCGCAAGTACGGCGTCTTCGACGACGTGGCGATCGACGACCGGACGGCCGGGACGTTCGAATTCCTCGTCGCCGGCCCCGAGGCCGGGTCGCGGCTGGCCTCGCGAGGGGTCGAGCTTCCGCCCGAAGGGGACCTCCGGCATCGGGCGGCCGAGCTGGCCGGGGTCGCCGTCCGGGTGGTCCGGGAATCGCCCACCGGGCGGCCGGGCCTGACGCTGATCGGCCCGATCGGGGGGGCCGACGCGGTCCGGGCGAGCTTCGCCGAGGCCGGGCTCGCCGAGGTCGACCCGGCGACGTTCGAGGCCCTGCGGATCGAGGCCGGGACGCCGCTCTCGGGCCTGGACGTCCTGCCGAACAACCTGCCCCAGGAGGTCGGGCGCGACGCCCGGGCGATCAACTTCGTGAAGGGGTGCTATCTCGGCCAGGAGACCGTCGCCCGCCTCGACGCGCTCGGCCACGTCAACCGGCTCTTGAAGGGGCTGCGGGTCGAGGGGGACATCGCCCCGCCGGCCGGCTCGGCGGTGTCGTCCGAGGGGAAGGCGGTCGGCTCGGTCACGTCGTCGGCCCTCTCGCCCGGCCGGGGCGGGCCGATCGCCCTGGCTTATCTCCGGGTCGCGCAGGGCGAGGCCGGGACGAGGCTTGCCGTGACGATCGAGGGCGTCGGAGAAATCCCGGCGACCGTCGAGGACCTACCGATGCTCCCCGGCGACTGAACGGCCATCACTTTCGGTGCACAGCCCTTTGGAGTGCGGGAGCTTGCTCCCGCCTTTCTCCGAGGGGCTTGCCCCTCGCCCGTCCGATGCGACCGGCCCGCGGAGCAAGCTCCGCTCGGGAAAGCGGGAGCAAGCTCCCGCACTCCAGAAGCGCCGGGGCGTTCTGCGGGTCTCATGGGTAATAGATGAGGCCGGCCGGCCCCCGGCGTCGGGGGCTGAGACGACGCGACCCCGTCCCCGGGTCGAGGAGCGGGGTCGCTCGGGGGTTTGTCAGGCGGCGGAGACGTCGCGAATCCCGTCCTCGGGGATGTTGGCGATCTGGAGGATCGTCTCGGGGTCGCGGGCCAGGCCGAGGTTCTCCAGGACGAGCACGCCGAAGGGCGAGTGGGATGACCGGCGGACCTCGGGGTCGCTGTCGGCACGAGTCAGGCGGCCCTGGTAGATCATCCCGTTGTAGGCGACCTTGACGGCCGGGCAGTCGGTGCCCTGGCTCCGCCGGATCGTCATCAAGTTCGCGTGACACTGCTCGAACGTCATCGGTTTCCCTCCTGAACACCGAACGTGAGTGGAAGGCGGGGATCGGGCGCGAGGACCATCATGACCCCTTGCGCTCGTCAGCCCGAATATGATCTTTCTCCCCCGCCGGGTCAACCCAGACCCGGGCCCTCCTCGACGCCCTCGGCCTTCTCCTCCAGCCTAGGGCGCATCCAGAGCGGCGCCAAACGGGCACAATCCTCGGGCGTGACCTCGTAGACGTAGATCGAGCGTCCGACCCTCGCGACTGGCGTCAATCCCCGAAAATACCCGAATGCGTCCGTCCCGGCGCTCCAGGGGGCCATCCACGCCGCCGTCGGGGGCCGGACGCTGTCGTAGACCCGCCAGGGCAGGCCCCGGACGATCGAGGCGCTCACGGCGTAGAGGCCCGGCCTGAGCCGAGGGGCGGGGCCGATCAGCGGCCGGGTGTCGATCTCGTCGTTCACCGGCCGGATCGTCCCCGGGAGCACCGGCGGCAGGAACCAGTCGAAACCGCCCCCCCGGAGGGCCAGCAGGCTCGGGTTGATCTGGCCGAAATACGCCAGGCCCACCGGCCGGCCGGGATGGTTCGCCCTCAGCCAGCGGTCGAGCTTGACGAGGTCCTGCCCCCAGTCGAGGTTGCTGTCGATCAGGTGCTCGGCCCCCCGGTCGGGACCTCCCGACGCCCAATTGAAGTAAGCCAGGTAATCCGGGTGGATCGTCGCCGTCGCCGCCCCCGTCGCGGCGACCGAGCCGACGACGACCGCCCACGCCGCCGGCCTCGCCCGCCCGGCCAGGCCCGACGCCCAGGGGATGACCTTCCCCGTCCCGATGAAGACGTAAGGGAAGATCGGCAGGATGTACCGGAGCCCGAGACAGATGTCGGTCAGGAAGCTCATCGCCCCCAGCACGCCCACCGGCACGGCCAGGACGGCGACCTCGTCCGCCCATGGGCCTCGGGACCGCTTCGAGGCCAGCAGCACGACCCCCGAGAGCCCGACCAGGATCAAGGTCCCCTCCGGCACCTTGTACGCCAGCGTGGCCAGGTAGTAGTACCACCAGCCCGAACGCCTCATGACGCCGTCGAGGTAGACCGAATAGCCCATCACCTTCGAGTCGTCGGGGGGGGCCTTGGGGTTGAGGAAATACTCGGGGATGCCCTCCGTCTCGATCTTCTGCTCGTCGAACCCGAGCAGGTAATGCTTCGGCAAGGGCGACGGCACGATCCCGAGCATCGTCCCCCGGAACCGGTTGACCCGATATCGCCAGGCCCCGTCGAGCAGGGGGTTCGGGCTCGTCGGGCGTGGCATCCCCGGCGGGACGGCCTTCGTCAGCGACCGGCTGGCGAATTCGAGCTTGCCCAGCGGCGTCCCGACCCCCTCGAACCCATAACCCAGGTCGATCACCAGCACGCTCAGGGCGACCATCGCCGCCCCCTGCCCCACGCCCACCGCCAGCCGTCGCGGCCAGCCTTCCCACCGACGCTCCAGGCCGAACCGGATCACCGCCAGGGCAGGCCAGAGCCCATAGAGCAGGACCAGGCTGAACTTGGTGAGCTGCGCGATCCCGAGCGCCAGCCCCGCCAGCGCCGCCCGCCGCCAGGTCGGGTCTTTCTGGTATCGCCAGAAGAGATAGGTGGCTCCCGCCCCGATCGACGCCGCCGCCGCGTCGCTGGTCACGAGCCGCCCGTGGGCCAGGATGTTCGGGCAGAGGACCCAGAGGGCCAGGCTGAGCAGCCCGCCCCCCGCGCCGTAGAGCCGGCTCGACCACGCGAACACCACCAGGCCGCCGAGCACGGTGAACAGCGGCATCACCAGCCGGGCGCGGTCGAACAGCTCGAAGTAATTGGCCTGATTGAGGTAGGCGAACGACTGGCCGAACGCCGCCTGCGAGTCATTCGCCCAGGAGCCCAGTCGATAAAGATCCGCCGTCACCGGACGGCTCAGGACAACCGGCAAGGCCGCGGCCAGCTTCACCAGCGGCGGGTTGTGGTGGTAGAGCTTGAACGTCCCCGTCTGCCAGTAGCTCACCCCCGCCGGCAGGTGGGCGACCTCGTCGACCGTCGCGTTCTCCCGCAACAGGCTGTTGACCGCAAGCGCCCAGTGGAGGGCCAGGAGCAGGACGACCGCGAGGGCGACCTTCGGCCGGGTCCAGAAACCTTCCCGCTCGGCCAAAGGGACATCGACCGGCGTCGGTGATGGGGACGGCTCGGCCGGGCGAATTCGCGGACGGGCGACTTTTCGATTGGCCAAGGGGAGCGCTCCGATCGGGCCTTGTGGTTCAGCCCCGGACCAGTTCGCCGATCATCCCGAAGGTCTCGCGAAGGTCCTGGTAGAGCTTGCGGTAGATGGCATAGCCCCGGTCGTGGAAGGCCTGGACATGGGGCTCGACGCCGGTTTGGTCGACCAGGCGGATCGTGGCGTCGCAGGCCTCGGGGACGCTGGCGAAGACGCCGGCTCCGACCATCGCCAGGAGGGCGACCCCGAAGGCGGGACCTTCGGTGGCGTTGACGGTGTGGACGTCCACGCCGTAGATGTCGGCCTGGATCTGCCTCCAGAGCGGGCTCCGGGCGCCCCCTCCGGAGACGCGGATCTGCTCGATGTTCACGCCCATCTCGCGGATCAGCTCCAGGCTGTCCCTCATCGCGTAGGAGGCGCCTTCGAGGATGCTCCGGACCAGGTGCGGCCGGCCGTGGCGGACGGTCAGGCCGATCCAGGCCCCCTTGGCGTCGGAGTCGTAATAGGGGGCCCGCTCGCCCGTGAGGTAGGGCAGGAAGAACAGCCCCTCGGCCCCGGGTCCGGCGAGGGCGGCCTCGTCGTTGAGCAGGAAATAGGGGTCGAGCCCCCGGGCCTTCGCCGCCTCGACCTGCGCCTGGCCGAGCTGGTTGCGGAACCACTGGAACGACCCGCCGGCCGCGAGCACGACGCCCATCACGCACCAGGCGCCGGGCACGGCGTGGCACCCTCGCTGGAGACGACCCAGGGGGTCGAAGCCGGGCTCGGGGGCGTGGGCGAAGACGACGCCGGAGGTCCCCATCGTCGCCGAGACCACGCCCGGCCGGACGATCCCGTTCCCCACCGCCCCCGCCGGCTGGTCGCCGCCGCCGCCGACGATCTTCGTCCCGGCCTTCAGGCCCGTCGCCTCGGCGCCGGCGGCGCTCACGACCGAGGAGACCTCGAAGCTCTCGAAGCACTCGGGCAGCAAGGCCGGGTCGAGATCGAGGAGCCCGAGCAGCTCGCGGCTCCACCGGCGGTTGGCGACGTCCAGGAGCAGGGTCCCGGCGGCGTCGCTGACCTCGGTCGCGTAGGTCCCCGAGAGCTTGTAGCGGATGTAATCCTTGGGCAGGAGCACCTGGCGGACGACGTCCCAGTGCGCCGGCTCGTTGTTCCGGAGCCAGAGGAGCTTCGGGGCGGTGAACCCGGTCAGGGCCCGGTTCGCGACCAGGCGGACGAGCCCCTCGCGACCGCCGGCCTTTTCCTCGATCTCGGCCGCCTCGGCGCCCGTCCGCTGGTCGTTCCAGAGGAGCGCCGGGCGGACGACCTTGCCGTGGGCGTCGAGGAAGACCGAGCCGTGCATCTGGCCGCTCAGCCCGATGGCGGCGACGTCCTCCGGCGTGAGGTTGGCCTTCCAGAGCACCTCGCGGACGGTCACGGTGGTCGCCTTCCACCAGTGCTCGGGGTCCTGCTCCGACCAGCCCGGCCGGGGGTGCTCGCACGGATACTCGACCGAGGCCGAGGCGAGGATCGCCCCCGACTCGTCGATGGCGATCGTCTTCGTCCCCGACGTGCCGATGTCGATGCCCAGAGTGACGCTCATGCTGGAGACTCCCCACGCTTCGGCGCGCCGAGACCGCCGGGACACGACCCCCATCGACCGCCCGGTTCCTGGCCTTCGAGAACCCAATCATAACACGGCCCACGCGCGATCCAACCGGGCCGTCCGGCGTTGATGGCGGGGGAGGCTGGATTGCGACGGGTGCCACGCGGTTCGGTACTCCGAACCCGTGCCGTGGGCGGTCGCCGGAGGGCACGGGTTCGGAGTACCGAACCGCGTGGCACCCGACACCGTCTCGACCAGCTCCAGGACTTCTCCAGCTTGACGAACTGATCGACCCTGATCCTCGGGGCTTGCCGCTTGCCTCGGGTGGGAGCGTCGGGTATGGATGCATGATCGAAACGGGCCGGACATCGGCGCGCGAGGCCGCGAGGCGACCATGAGTATCGACCATGCCCCGTTCCTCCGGGCCGCGATCGAGGAGGCCCGCAAGGGGCGGGACGAAGGGGGCATCCCGATCGGCTCGGTCCTGGTGATCGACCGCCGGATCGTCGGCCGGGGCCACAACCGCCGGGTCCAGCGCGGCAGCGCGATCCTCCACGCCGAGATGGACTGCCTGGAGAACGCCGGCCGGCTCAAGGCCGCCGACTATCGCCGGTCGGTCCTCTACTCAACCCTCTCCCCCTGCGACATGTGCAGCGGCACCGCCCTGCTCTACAAGATCCCCCGGGTCGTGATCGGCGAGAACCGGACGTTCCGGGGGCCGGAAGATTATCTCCGATCGAGGGGCGTGATCCTCGATATCCTCGACGACGCCGAGTGCGTCCGGATGATGGAAGAGTTCATCAGCGACCGGCCCGAACTCTGGAACGAAGACATCGGCGTCTGACGAACCATCCTCAGCCCGGGGCACACGATGCGCAAAATCTTGATCGACCTCGTCCCCGGCCTTCTCGGCGGCATCGTCGGGGGCGTGATCGGCTATTTCCTCGTCGACTGGATCAGCCGGCAGGGTTTCTACGCCCCGATGCTGCCCGGGGCCCTCGCGGGGCTGGGATGCGGGCTCCTGTCGAGGACGGATTCGAACCTCCGAGGGGGGCTTTGCGCGGTCGAGGCCGCGATCCTCGGCCTGGTCACGCAGTGGCTCGTGTTCTTCCGGCCCCGGGAGAAGACCTTCGAGAATTTCCTGGGGTTCGCCTCCCAGTTGAAGGACGAGCCGGGGATCACCAAGATCCTGCTCGCCCTGGGGGTCTTCCTCGGCTTCTGGTGGGGCCGGGAGGCCACGTCTCCCCGGCGAGGACGAGTCGAAAGACCTTCGGAATCCGCCTCAACGGCGGATCAGGGCCTCGCGGGCGGCGATGGCCCGGGCTAGGGCCGTGTCGCGGTCGGGGTCGAGGACGGTCAGGTGGCCCATCTTCCGGCCCGGGGCGGCGGTCTTCTTGCCGTAGAGGTGGAGCTTGACGCCGGGGTCGCGCCGCATCATCCCGGCCCAGTCGGGCTCGCCGTCCTTCCAGAGGTCGCCCAGCAGGTTGACCATCGCGGCGGGCGAGACGAGGTCCGTCCCCCCCAGCGGGAGCCCGCAGAGGGCGCGGACCTGCTGCTCGAACTGGCTCGCCACGGCCCCCTCGATCGTCAGGTGACCCGAGTTGTGCGGCCTCGGGGCCAGCTCGTTGATCAGCAGGCGACCCTCGGCGGTCAGGAAGAACTCGACCGTCAGCACTCCCACCGTCCCCAGCGCCTGGGCGACGGAAAGGGCCAGGTCGCGGGCGTCCCGCGAGACGATCGGCCCGACGGGCGCGGGCATGACGGTCGAGTCGAGGATGTGCCGCTCGTGGCGGTTGAGCGCGACGGGGAACGTCACCGCCTCGCCGTCGGCCCCCCTCGCGACGACGACCGAGACTTCCGAGGCGAACGTCACCCACCCCTCCGCCACGCACGCCACCCGGCCGAGCTGGTTCCAGGCCGCGCCGGCGTTCGAGGGGTCGTCGACCCGGACCTGCCCCTTGCCGTCGTAGCCCGACGCGGCCGTCTTGAGGATCATCGGCGAGCCGAGGTCTTCGACCGCCCGGACAAGCTCGGCCTCGGTCCGGACCGGCCGCCAGGGGGCGAGCGGCAGGCCGTGGCGGGCGAGGAAGGTCTTCTCGCGCAAGCGGTTCTGGCTCACCCAGACGGTCTTCCAGCCGGGCCGGACGGGGACCCGCCGCTCCAGCCAGCGGAGGGCCGGCGCCGAGACGTTCTCGAACTCGACCGTCACGGCGTCGACCTGGCCGAGGAACGACCGGAGGGCGGGCAGATGGTCGGGAGGCCCGACGACCGACCAGTGGGCGACCTGCGACCCCGGCCCCTCGGGGATCGCGCCCAGGACTCCCGCTCGGTAGCCCATCCGCTGGGCGGCCTGGAGGAACATCCGGCCGAGCTGGCCGCCGCCGATCACCCCGAGCGAGGCGGGCGGCCGGAGGATCGTCGAGGCGTGTCGAGGACTCATAGCGGCGACTCGTCCACGCCCTCGGTCTGCTTCTCTCGGAACGATGACAGCGCCTCGCGGACCGCCGGGTCGCTCCGGGCGAGGATCGCCGCCGCGAGCAGGGCCGCATTCGCCGCGCCCGCCGGCCCGATCGCCAGGGTCCCGACCGGCACGCCCTTCGGCATCTGGACGATCGAGAGCAGCGAGTCGACCCCCCGGAGCATCTTGCTCTCGACCGGCACGCCCAGGACGGGCAGGATCGTCAGGGCGGCCAGCATCCCCGGCAGGTGCGCCGCGCCCCCCGCGCCGGCGATGATCACGTCCAGCCCTCGCCCCTCGGCCTCGCGGGCGTATCGAAAGAGCCGTTCCGGCGTCCGGTGCGCCGAGACGACCTTCGCCTCGTGGGGGATTCCCAGGGCCTCCAGGATCTCCGAGGCATGGCGGAGCGTCTCCCAGTCGGACCGGCTTCCCATCACCACGCCCACCTTGGGGGCTTTCGAATCGCTATGCGTCGCCATCGGGCCGGTTTGCTCTCGGTGATCAGGGTCGGATGCTTGTAGGGTGGGTCGAGCCTCGGGCGAGCCCCACCGATCCCGAACTGGTGGGGCTCGCCCGAGGCTCGACCCGCCCTACAGGATACAGGTTACGTCGCCGCTGGCCAGACAGGTTCAGGAGAACCGCTGTTCCGCCCACGGGTCGCCGTGGTTGTGATACCCGTTCCGCTCCCAGAACCCGGGCCGGTCGCGTTCCAGGAACTCGACGCCTCGGACCCACTTGGCGCTTTTCCAGGCGGAGAGCCGAGGGACGACCAGGCGGAGCGGCCAGCCGTGGTCCGGGGAGAGGGGACTGCCGTCGTGGGACCAGGCGAAGAGGCATTCCTCGCCGAGGAACTCGTCGATCGGCAGGCTCGCCGTGAACCCTTCAGACCATGAGATCAGGCATCGTGCAGGCGGAAGTTGTACGAGCGATGGCGAGATCGGTCGGACCCAGCGTCCTCCCAGCCGAAGGGGTGCCGGCCCCAGTGCCAGAGCCGGATCGACGTGTCGGCCATCGGCGTGATGCCGACCCGGCCCAGCCGGTGGCTGAACGCCCAGTCCTCGCCCAGGTAGTGCAGCCGGTCCCCGTCGTGCGGGACGATCATCGGCATGAAGAACGGCCAGATCCCCCGGCCCCATTTCGTGTTGCACAGCGGCAACGGCAACTCGGCGATCATTCGCCGCAAGGCCGACGCCCTGATTCGCAGGAACCCGGTCGCCGCGAACCGGGCCGGATAGAGGCCCGGGGCGTCCGGGCCGAACAGGATCTCCTTCACCCCGTCGGCGAAGTGGCTGGCCAGCCCTCGACGGCCCTTCTTGGCGTAGACGCCGGAGACGACCGGCTCGGGCCGGGCCAGGAGCCGGAAGACGTCGACCGGGTCGAACCCCACGTCGGCGTCGATGAACATCATCGACTCGAACCCGTCGTGCAGGGCGTTGGAGAGCAGGTCGTTGCGGGCCGCGTCGATGGCCGAGCTGCCCCCTCGGCGGACGACGCGGACGCCCCCCTCCTCCAGCCGTCGAAGCCCCTGCTCGCACTCCCAATCGATCCCATTGAGGTGCGGGACCAGCACCACGCCCTTCGCCCGGCCGGGTGGCCTGGCGAACGGCGGCCCGGTCCCCGGCCGGAGGTCTTCGAAGAACCGTCGGCAACGCGCCTCATTATCTTGATCCGACCGCCGGCGGGCCTCGGCCGAGGCCCGGCGCCGGCGGTCCCGGGCGAACTCCTCGTCGTCCCAGAGCCGGACGACCACCTCGACCCACGGGGCGACCTCCTCGGCCGTCGGCAAGAGCCGGGTCGCCGGTGTCAGCCGGTCGGGCATCGGCAGGACGACCCCCGCGTCCCCCAACGCCTCGGGCAGCCCGCCCCGGTCGGAGGCGATCACCGGGATGTTGTTGGCCAGGGCCTCTGCCACCGATCGGGATTGGTCCTCCCAGCCGAGCGCCGGCATGAGGCAAACCCGGGTCACGGCCCAGTAGTCGCGGGGGTCGGGGGCCGGGGCCATCACGCCGAGATTGCCGGGCCCCTTGAGGTCGAGCCCGCACGCGGCGAGGTCCCCCTCGGTCCCCCGCCCCTCGACGACCAGGACCGGGATGTCGGGCCGGAGTCGGCCCAATTCGTGGACGATCCGGGCGAAGGGGTAGACGCCGTGGGCGGGCGTCGGGTCGAGGAACGTGAGGTAGCCCGCCTCGGCCCGCTCGGCCACCGCCCGCCCGGCGTCGAACGGCAAGGGCAGGACCGTGCAGGCGAGGCCGAACGCCTCGCGGCAGTAGTCGGCGGCGAACCGGGAGGGGACGACCACCGCGTCGGTGGGGAAGGCGGTCGGCGGGGGGTCGCGAGGGTCGGGGTCGTCGAGCCAGAGGACCGTCGAGGCGCCCCGCGCCCGCCCTCGGGCCAGGGCCTCGCGAGCGATCCGGCCCCAGCCGAGGGCCACCACGACCTCGGGACGGGCCCGGTCCAGGACGGCATCCAGCAGCCGAAGGAACTCCTCAAGCCCGGCGGCGTTGGCCGTCGCGCGGTGGATCGTCACCGGCACGCCGTCGACGACCCCGATCGAATGGGGCGGGACCTCAACCCGGACCCCGTCGGGCCGCACTTCGACCGACCCGGCCACCGCCTCGAATTCCCGGCCCCGCCCGGCGAGCCAGCCCGCCGGGTCGACCTCCCGGCCGGAGTCGAGCAAGGCCCCGCAGAGGACCTCGCGGACGAACCCAACCCGCGACATGGCCTCCGCCAACATCAGCCCGGAGGCGGTTGATCGATCATCATCGATGTGGCGAGCCTGCGTGATGAAGAGGAGACGGCGCATGGCGGGAATGCTCGCAAACTGAACCACTGACCGGCTGAAGCCGGTAGGTTCATCCGTCGGCTACAAGCCCGACTGGGGTCACTCGGGGTCGGCACCCTCCACCCGGAAATCCCCGACTTCCTTCGTCACATCCCGCGTCCGGATGTATTCCATGATTTTGTTTTGCATCGCCAACGAGACAGTCAGGGCTGACACCTGGTTTTCCGGGCTTCGGATTCTCAGAAGATGGGGAGGCCCTTCCGGAGCTTCTCCCCGTCATCGTGCTTGATGATGTTCAATCGATCCGAAGACTTGAACCTTCGGTGAGCCCGGCTCGTCCCGTCGCCGGTCGTCCGCGTCCAAGCCAGCCTGAGGAGGAGAAGGCCGAGGAGTTGATTGCCTTCGGAGAGGCGATCCAGCCCAGCATCGCCGACGGACGTCCGCGAGAGGTCGAGCGCCCGCAGCGATGACAGGCCCTTGAGGTGGACCATGCCGGCATCGCCGACCCGGGTCCCCGAGAGGTCCAGCGAGTCGAGCTTCTTAAGCCCGGCGAGGTGGGCCAGGCCCGCGTCGCCGACCCTTGTATCTGAGAGATCGAGATACCTCAGCTCGGTGAATTTCGCAATCCTGGCCATGCTGGCGTCACTGATCCGCGTCCCCGATAGGTCGAGGTCGCAGAGGATGGTCAGCCCGGAGAGGTGGGCCAGGCCCGCGTCGCCGACCTCGGTGCCGGCCAGGTCCAGTATCTCCAGGTTGGCAAACTTGGCGAGGTGGGCCAGGCCCCCGTCGCCGACCTCGGTGCCGGCCAGGCGGAGGGAGCCGAGGCTTTGGCGAGGGGCGAGGTGGGCCAGGCCCGCGTCATCGACCGGCGTGCCCGAGAGGTCCAGCGCGAGCGAGTCGCCCTCGG
Organism: Planctomycetota bacterium; assembly: GCA_021777685.1. Lineage (GTDB taxonomy): Bacteria > Planctomycetota > Planctomycetia > Isosphaerales > Isosphaeraceae > Tundrisphaera. The sequence continues at coordinate 18,773 of JAJYDH010000031.1, forward strand.
CAAGATCGAGATCCTTACTCAGGGCGCGGAGGCGGGCCAGCCCGGGGCCTCGGACAGCCGTGCCCGAGAGATCGAGATCATTCATGCGGGTCATCTCGGAGAGGTGTGCCAGCCCAGCATCGCCGACGCGCGTATTCGCCAGGTGAAGATCGCGGAGCCCGCTCATCCGGGCGAGGTGGCCCAACCCGGCGTCACCGACGCGGGTGTCATCGAGATTGAGGAACTCCATCCGGGTTCTCCCGGCGAGGTAGGCCAGGCCCGCGTCGCCGACCTCGGTGCCGGCCAGGGAGACCTGCGTCAACTCGTCGAGGCCGGCGATGCCGCAGAGGAATTCATCCCCGACCTTCGTCCGGCCCATCCCCAGGCTCTTCAACGATGTCCATGCACGCAGCGTCTCCGCCGCAGCGTCGTCGACATCCGTCCCCGTCAGCTCGACGGCGACCATCCCGGGGCGGGGGCCGAGCCGAGCCAGACCCTTGGACGTCACGCGCGTCTCGGCGAGGTCAAGAGACTCGAGCTTCGTCAGCGGCGCGATCGACGCCATCCCGCGATCGGTGATCGGAGTCCCCGACAGGTCGAGGTGGCGAAGCTCGGGGAATTCGGCCAGGAGGGGCAGGTCGGCGTCGAGGATGTTGCAGCCTTGCAGGACGATCCGACCGGCCTGTCCGTCCGAATCCCGCTGGACATCCCCGCCGAGAAGTTCCACGGCCGCGACGGCGCGCCCCCGCGAGTCGTCGCGGTCACGATCCGCGCGGGAGCCGACCTGCAGGGTGAGCGCGAACACTACGATGATTCGAAGGGCCATTGGGAATTTATCCGGATCGAGGGACCGAGGCGACACCGAGGGCCCGGTTGCGGCGGGGTACCGCAGACGGGCCGCCCCAGGTCATCTTTACGGCTGGCCGCCCGCAGGCGGAACGTTGGGGACAACGCTCTTGAGGAATTTCTGCGACTGCGGGCCGATGTCGAGCGAGAGCTTATTGTACTGCAATTTCCTCCGGTGGTTAATCACGGACTGATTGACGGCCGGATAGCGCTCCCTCACCCAACTGTCCATGTTGCCAAAGCCAGTCTGCTTCTGGTTGGTGAGGTTAGGGTCATGATCGAGGCCCAATTTGTTGTTTGTCCCATTGATGGATATATAAGCATGAATTGTTTCGTGAACGATCACCTCCTTCATCAACTGATTGTACTTGGCCGGGTCGTTGGTCTTGAGCTGCCGGAATTCGGGGTTGTTAATGAAGACCTGGATGACGACCTTGCCGTTGGACTGGGGCACGGAGACTCCGACGTTCGGCACCTTGGCTGAAGACGCGCCAACGCTCACTTTGCCGTCAACGCCCTGCCAGAGCTCGGCGAATTGCCCGTTCTGCTTCAACTCTGCGAGGGCCTGGTCGACGCTCAAGACGTTCGCCTGCTGACGGCCACCACCATTATCGCCCTGGCCCCCCTGGTTGCCGCCATTCCCACCTCCCTGCTGCGGGTCGCCGCCCTGCCCGGCGGCCAGGAAGGCGACGTCGTTCGGGGTAGCTCCGGTCGACGACGAGGTCGGGTTGTCGATCATCGTCTCCGACAGATCGACGTTGCTGCCATCGTCGCTGAACGTGTCGGTCCAGGTGTCGCCGTCGGTCTGGCTGAGGTCATTGGTCCCGTCATTCTCGTCGAGGTTGTCGCTGTCCGATCCGCTCTCCGATCCGCTCTCGGTGGTGCTCTGGCCCTGGCCGCTGAAGGTGGTCGTCATCGTGTCGTTGACATTGGCGTGATCCGACCCACCTGCGGTAATGGTAGTCGCGTTGCTAACCGGCGACGAAGGGGGAGCGCCGGGGTAGCTGGAGGGCATGCTCGCCTGGTTCACGGACTCGGTGTCTTGATCGTTGTAGAGATCGTCGGCCGTCCCGGCGATCGTCTGAGTGTCGGTGCCCGTCGTACCCGAAGGTCCGATGGTCAGGGTTCCGGAGTCGCCGTATGTGAGCGAGTCGTCGATCGAGGCGGTCTCGGTCAAATTGTCGGTCTCGGTGTCGCCTTGGTCGTCGCTGAGGCTGTCGTTGGCCGTGTCGCTGAGGTTGCCGGAGTCGCTCTCCGAATCGGTCGAGGAATATGTGTCGGTGCCGGTCGTGTTGCCCTGGCTGTCGGTCGAGAAGCCGCCCTTGTCGGAGTCGGTGAAGTTTCCCGAGGTCGTCAGGTTGAGGTTGCCGGCGTCCGTCTCGGTCCCATCTCCGAGGTTGTAGGTGGCATTGATAGGGTCGCTGACATGGTCGGAGAAGTCGCCGCCGTCCTTAGTCGAGTAGGTGCCACTGCCCGAGCCGTCGGCCGCGTAGGAGGCGGTGGACATCGCGTTCCAGTTCTCGGAATCGCTCTCGGTGTCGCCCGAGCCATCGCTCTCACTCTCGCCGTCCGATCCGCTCGATGTCTCCGTGTCATTGCCCGAGCCGTCGGCGTTCTCGGTCCCCTTGTCCTCGGACGACGGAGAGGCGTTTGAAGAGAAGGTGAAGCTGTCGCCCCCATCACTGCCGTTGTCAGACGAGCTCGACGTGTCGCCCGAGGTCACGTCGTAATTGACGCTCCCGCTGGGCGTGGACGTGCCTCCATCGGAGGTCGATGTGCTCCAGGAGCCCTTCTCGCTGCTGGTCTGGGTCGCGTCGTCGGACGCTATGTAGTTATCCGTCGACGTCGCGGTGGTGTCGGTCCCCGAGTCGCCGGAGGTCTGTTCGTCCGAGGTGCTATCGTCGGCCGAGCCACCGCTCGACCCGCCACCGTAGCCATCGTAGCTGCTACTGGTGCTGTCGTCGGCCGACCAGCTATCCTTCGTCCCAGAGGTTGCGTCATCGGAGCCGCCAACACTCGCGCCGCTCGACTTATCCTCGCGACTCGAGCCGGACTTACCGCCCCCGGTGAAGGTCGTGCCCGACGACCCGCTCGTGACGCCATTGGTCGACGTGTCGTTCGAGTTGCTCGTATCTGTCGCCGACTCGGAATCGTTGGCACTGTCGCTGAAGGCGTCGGTCCAGGCCGTCGATCCGGTCCCGCCCGAGTCGCTCCCCGAGTCGTCTGAGTTGCTCGTGTCCGAGACCGTGTCCGTCGAGTTCGACGTGTCATGACCGCTCGAATGGCCCTGGCCGTCGTTGCTGCCCCCGCCGGAGCTGCTGTCGGACCAAGTATCCGAATATTTGTCAATCGAGGAGAGCGTCTCGGAACCGCTCACACCATCGTCGGACGAGCTCCCCGAGCCGGACGAATCCCCGGAACTGGACCCGTCGCCGAATGAGCCGCTGCCGTTCTCCGAGGAAGTAATCGTGTCCGAGCCGCCGTCGCTGTCGCTATAAGTGTCGGAGCTCGACCCATTGCCGTCGTTTGTATTCGAACCGCTGCCGTCACTATGGTCGCTCTCAACCACCGTGTATGAGTAAGTGAGCCCGTCCGAAGTGGTACCCAAGTCGCTATAATTGTCGGTGTGCGTGGTATGGCGGTCGTGTCCGCAATCTGTTGCATGGTCCATCCCTTCTGCTTATTCTGGACAGGAGTCGCAACCTACTATCCG
>JAJYDH010000494.1 GCA_021777685.1 Planctomycetota bacterium
GGCGACCCTTCCAGGAGGCGGAGGAGTTCGGGCTCCAGCCCCTTCGCGTCGGAGGCCGCGTCCACGCTCGCCAGCCCGGCGAGCGCGGCCAGATGGCGCGGGTCGCCCGTCAGGCGATACAGATCCCAGAGGACGGCCCGCGCCTCCTCGGGCCGATCCTCGACGGTCAGGAGGTAGACAAGCCGTGAGCGCGGGCCGACCGCGCGGGGGGCTCGATCCGCCGCCGACCGGAAGGCCAGCTCCGCCTCGGCGGCCTTCCGTCGGGCCAGCCAGATCTCGCCGATCTGGGTCCGGGCCTCCGTCCAGGCCCGGTCCGATTCCCGGACCTGCTGGAATGCCTCCAGCGCCCCGTCTGACCGGCCCCGGAGCGCCCGGATTCCCCCCAGCCTCAACCAGGCCGCGTCGTCCCCGGGGGCCTGTTCCACCCAGCGGGCCAGCCCGGCCTCGGCCTCGGCCCAGCGCTTCTGCTCGATCGCCGACTGGATGTCCCGCCATCGGGACTGGGAATCGGCCCTGGGCCCCCGGAACCCGAGGAACACCGGCGCGACGAGCCCCAGGCCGACGGCCAGCGCCCCGCCCGCGACCCACCACCATCGGCCCAGTTTGCCCGTCCCGAACGGTCGCATGGCGGGGCGTCTTCTCGCGGGGTTCGACGATGGGGGACGAGGGCCGTCGGCTCGGCCCTCACTGCTTCGGCAGCGTGATGTCGAACGTGCCGCCGCCGCTGGGGACGTCGTACATCTGGTCGTTGTACTGCAATTCTCGGGTCGTGAACGAGGGCGAGGACACCGACACCTGATTCTCGCCCACCAGGGTCTTGATCGAATACGACCCATCCTTGCCGAGCGGAGCCTTCACGATGGGGGCGGTTTTTCGGGCGATGTTCGCCGGGTTGAAGACGACCTCGCCGGACGTCACCGGGCTGCCGTTCGCCTTGACCGTCCCGGTGACGGTGGCCTCGGCCGTCGAGCTGGAGACCGGCGGGGGGGCGTCGCCGCAGCCGGCCAGGGCGAAGAGGAACGGGCTCGCCATCGCGGCCCACCGGGAAATTTGTCCGTCTCGCATCGATCAGACCCTTCGGAAATCGGGTGGAGGGGCCCCACCCGGCAGTGTCCGGGAAGGGGAGCCGGTTGCACGTCAGGGATCAATGATCCTGCCAGAACGGACGGCGCTCCGCCAGGGTCGGGGCGGAATCCGAGGGCCGATCGGCAATACGACGGTTCGAACCGGGCCACGCGGAGGATAGTTATCCCGGGGCGACCCGCCGTCGCGGGGTCGGCATCGCCCGCGATTGGGTTCGAGTTTCACGGGGCGATCCGATGAGCCCGCGAGGTCTCCGTGGGTTCGAGTTGGCGGCGAAGGATCGGCCGGGTCCGGGTCCGACCGGCGACGGGTTGGGTTCGCCTTGCTCGCGAGGCCCAGGGCTTCGGCCCCGCTCGCGATTGGGTTCGTCTTTCCCGACGAGCCTCGTCCTCTCTCGGGCCCCGGCCACCTTGACGGCGGGGCCGGCGTGGGCGGATCATGGCCGGATCGGAAATCGTTTTAGGATCACCCATTCAACAACTTCCCTTTTTGGAGTGCGGGAGCTTGCTCCCGCTTTGTCCCCGGGAGCTTGCTCCCGGCGGCGGACGCCCGACAGATCCGGGAGCAAGCTCCCTCCGGGAAAGCGGGAGCAAGCTCCCGCACTCCAAAGGGCTTCCCCCGCGAACCGGGAAGCTATTGGATCGGCGGTCCTTGGAATCTTGCCTTCTGGCGGCCCGACCGGAGCTTCGGACCATGATCGACCGTCGGCTCGCTCTGGGGTGCCTTGTCCTCGGGCTGATCGCTGGGGCCTCGGACGGCCAGGAGCCGCCCGAGGTCGACGACGACGCCGAGGCCCGGCTCGACGCCCCGGTGACGTTGCGCTTTCCCGGGGAAACTCCGCTCGGGGTCGTGCTCGGCGCGATCAGGAAGGAGGCGGGCAAGGCCCTGGCGATCGAGGTCGACCGGGCGGCGAGCAAGCAGGCGGACGGGGCCAAGGTCAGGATCGACGTCGAGGGCATCCCGCTCAAGGCGGCCCTGACCCAGGTCGTCCGGCAGGCGGGGCTGATCTACTCGGTCAAGGGCTCCAAGGCCACCGTCGAGGTCGACACCTACAAGGACCCCGACCCCAAGGCCCTCGAAGCCGAGATGAAGAAGGCCGACACGACCGTCTTCGCCCCGGGATTCGACGAGAAGGCATTCCGCTCGATCGTGCCGGGGACGACCGAGGCCCAGGTCCACAAGCTCATCGGCCAGCCGCTCCGCGAGACCCAATCGAGGCCGCAGGTCGACTGGTATTACGGCCCGCCGACCCTCCGCGTCACCGAGGACGGCGGGATGTTCGACACCTCGGGCTTCTTCGAGACCGCCTGGGGCTACACCGTCGTGCAGGCCGCGCCGGACGGCAAGATCGTCGAGATCCTCGGCGGCTATTTCCCCGACGTCCCCAGGGAGCTGATCGGCGCGGACCTCGCGGAGATGAAGCGGCGGTACGGCGAGCCGAACGCGGTCCGAACGGTCCGGGCGGCCCGGTACCTGGTCTACTCCGGCTCGAAGTCCTCGGGCAACTTCCGGACCCGGGCGCTGGGGGTCGACGCGGAGGGCAAGGTCGTCCAGATCATCGCGGGCTACTACTTCGACTGATCGCCGGGCCGTATCCAGGGCCGGCCCTCGCCGCTACACTGGCCCTTTCCCCGACGCCGACCCTTTCACGCGGAGACTGGACCATGAGCGATTTCGGGGACCTCGACGGCCGCTTCGAATTCTTCGCGGTCGTCACTCCGGACGGGAAGATCCCGACCCTGGCGGACGACGCGACCCTTAACGACCCGTCGAGCTGGTACACTGGCCCGATCGGCACCATGGCCCACCTGTCCTACTTCGCCCTGATCTACTCGGACCGCGACGACGCCGACGCCGAATTCGACCGGCACCGCTCCGAACTGCCCGCCGGCACCCGCGTCCGGGCCTTCATCGTGGTCGTCGAGGAGGTCGACGACGAGGTCGCCGAGGAGGACGCGGTATGAGGGCCCCCGGGCGATGACGGGACGATGGAAATTCGCGGGGAAATGCGCGTTCGCGGGCCTGTTCCTCGTCGCGGGCGCCGGCCACTTCGCGTCGACGGACTTCTTCGCGAAGATCGTCCCGCCGTCGCTCCCCCGCCCCCGCGAGCTGGTCTGGCTGAGCGGGGCGATCGAGATCGCGCTCGGGGTCATGCTGCTGGTCCCGAGGACGTCCCGGCTCGCGGCCTGGGGGCTGATCGCCCTGCTGATCGCGGTCTTCCCGGCCAACATTTACATGTACCGTCACGCGGACCTGTTCCCGATCCCGCCGATCGCCCTCCTGCTCCGGCTGCCGGCGCAGGGGCTGCTCGTCCTCTGGGCCTACGCATATACCGGGAGACGCCCATGAATCGCGGTGCCGTCGTCGTCGTGCTCCTCGGCCTGCTGGCGGCCGGTTTCCCGGGGAAAGACTCCGGGGCCGACGAGCCGGCGAGGTTCGAGCCGACCGAGAATTACGAGTCCCGGCAGGTCGAGGGCTGGGACGTCCTGGTCAATCGGCAGTTCCTGACCGATCGCCCCGAGCTGGCCGGGCGGACGCTGACGCTCCTGCGGTTCCAGCTCTACCAGGTCGCGCGGAGGCTGCCGCCCGAGGCCGTGGCCGAGGTCCGCAAGGTCCGGATCTGGGTCGAGGAAAACGAGCCGCACCACCCGTGCATGGCCTATCACCCGGACGCCGGCTGGCTCCGAGGGCACGGGATGAACCCCGACAAGGCCCGATGCGTCGAGATCGCCAACGCCCGGAATTTCCTCGACTGGACCTTCGCCCAGCCGTGGATGGTCCTCCACGAGCTGGCCCACGGCTATCACCATCAGGCGCTCGAAGCGGGCTACGACAACGCCGAGGTCAAGGAGGCGTTCGACCGGGCGACGAAGGCCGGGCTCTACAAGAAAGTCCTCCGGATCGGCGGCCGTGAGGAGAAGGCCTACGCGGCCACCAACCCGATGGAATACTTCGCCGAGGCCACCGAGGCGTTCTTCGGGACCAACGACTTCTACCCGTTCGTCAGGCCCGAGCTGGACCGACACGACCCCGAGACGGCCGCCCTCCTGGCGAAGCTCTGGGGGACCTCGCCGCGCCCGGGGCGTTGAGTCGCCCGCGCGACGCGCCGGGGGACGGAAACTCGCCGCGGCCGGAATCGGTCGGTTTGACACCGGGCGTGGGCACGGGCACAATCGGGCGACCGCCGACCCACAGGACCGTCCCGTACCCCGGAGTGCCCGGCCATGCGCAGACGCCTCACGTTTGTCCCGATGTTCGCCCTCGCCCTGGCCCTCGGACGCGGCGGCACCGGCCTCGCCGACGAGGTCTGGACGCCGCTGTTCGACGGCAAGACGCTCGACGGCTGGAAGGTCAACGGCGGGACCGCCACCTACAAGGTCGAGGACGGCACGATCGTCGGCACGACGGTCGAGGGCAGTCCCAACACCTTCCTCTGCAAGGGCGACTTCGCCGACTTCGTGCTCGAACTGGAGGTCAAGTGCGACCTTGCGCCAAGAAGCTCGGGAGAGGAGGACGGCCTTCACAAGCTCGAAACCTCTCGTCGGGACCCTGCGGGTACCCAATCCCGCCCGGCAGAGCTGGGCCAGCAGCCGGAAGCGAGTCTTGCGT
>JAJYDH010000495.1 GCA_021777685.1 Planctomycetota bacterium
CGAGAAGGTCGTCGGGGCCGGGTGCTCCCCAGATGGGCCACGGCCGCCGTCGCCAGGGATTGCCCTCGCGAAGGGCGGCCCGGCCAGGCTTCCCGGAGCCTCTGGCCGATCCGGACCCGGTCGCGGTCGGTCGCGTGGACGCGGACCCTCGCCGGGACCTCGTCGGGGAGGCCCAGTCGGTCGAGGAGCGCCCGGCGCGACTCGACCTCGTGCCGGCCGGGAACCCACCGGGCGACGTCGGTGAGCAGGAACCCGCCCCCGCCCATCGCCCAGCCCAGCCGCCGAGGGATGCCCGCCAGCGCCAGGACGAAGACGGTCAGGATGTCACCCCGGACGTCGATCCCGAGATCATATCCGCGAGAGCGGAGCGTCCGGCCCAGCGTCCAGACGGCCGAGCCTATCGCCCGACGTCCCGGCCGACGCTCGAACCAGTTCCGGTCGGCCAGATGGACGCGGTCAACCTCCGGGTCGGCCTCGAAGATTTCGCGGTTGCTGGGCGAGGCCAGGACCTCGATCGTCGCGTCGGGGTAGGCGGCCCGGAGCCTGGGAAAGATCGGGGTGGTCAGGATGGCATCGCCCATGTGATCGAGCTGGACGACCAGGATCTTGCGCGGCGCCTCGACCCGCCGGGCCGGCCGGAAGAGCCGCCAGAGGGCCATGAGGACCGACCCGACGAGGTCGAGGGCGCGGACCGAGATCCGCCATCGCCACTTGGTATAGCGATAGCGGCCGGCGGCGACGGGCCTGGGGCTAGCGGGTGACCTGGTCATAAGCCTCCGCCGTTCGCCGGGCGACCTCCGACCACGGGTAATGCGCCCCGACGTGCGCCGCGAGGCCGGCGTCAGGCCCGGACGTCCAGGCATCCCGGATCGCGCGGGCGATCTCCGGGGGGCGGTCGGGCCGGGCGTAACCCACCCTGTCGCCGAAATACTCGCGAGTGCAACCGTGGGGCGTGACGACGACGGCCGTCCCCGCCAGCGCGGCTTCCAGGGCCACCAGGCCGGGCGTCTCGAACCAGCTCGGCAGGGCCAGGACCCGGGCCGAGGCGTAGGCCGATTCGAGCAACGGGTCGTCGTGGTCGACCCTCGGGAGCCAGCGGGCGAAGCCCGATCCGGCCCTCTTGCAGTCGGCGGCGTAGCCCTCGTAACCCGGCAGGGCGTCGCCGATCACCACCAGCGGCAGGCCTGCGGCGCGGACCCCTTCGACCAGCCCCAGGACGTTCTTCCGGGGCTCGATCCGACCGACATAGAGGACGAAATCGCCCGCCCCGTGGATGGCCCGGAAGGCCGAGGGGTCGGCGTGCGCGAACCGCTCCTCGACGCCGTTGGGCACTGGCCTGATCCGGCTCGGGTCGGCGCCGAACCAGCGGACGAGCTGCTCCCCCTCGGCGACCGAATTGGGCAGGATCGCGTCGGCGAGGTTCAACAACTCCCGACGCCAGGTCGGGAAGCTGGGGACGAGCGCCTTGAGCCGCCACTTGGCCCGGTTCGCCCAGCGACCGACGGGGTCAGTTGCCAGGGCGGCCATCGCCCGGGGCTCGATCCAGCAGATCGGCGAGAGGACGACGGGGATGCCCTTCGCCCGGGCGACCCGGGCCAGTTGCAGGCCCTCCCGGGACATCCCGAAGAGATGGAGCAGGCCCGCGCGGTCGAGCCGGTCGACCCAGGGGGAGAACGGCCGGACGGCCACCCCCCGGGCTTCGATGTATCGGCCCGTCTGGATGAGCTGGTTCTCGCCGCCGCCGGGCGACTGGAACGCGGTCGAGGGGGCGTGGTAGACCACGGCCCCGGCCGACATCTCGCCCCGGACCCGCTCGGCCAGCCAGCGGCGGGCGGCGACGATCGGGGCCGTTCGCAAGGCAGGGCCCCGCCCGGGCCGCTCGGGCGCGGGGGGGGCCGGCCGTTCCGCAATCAGACCGCCGATCGCCATGCGTTCGCTCGTCCTTCCCTGGTTCGCGGCTGGCGCCATCCTTGGCACGCGACGCGTCGAACGATGGCCCTACTTCTGGCCCGATTCGCCGAAAGCGTCAAGTCCAACCTTCGACGACCGATCCTTCCAGCGGCGAAGTTCCCGCTTGACCCGGGCGGCGATCGTCCCTCCGGTCAGCTCGTCGACCGGCGTGACTGTCTCCCAGTCGAGCGCCGAGCGGACGGCGGCCTTGAGGCCGATCGGGCCTCGGATGGCCGTCGGCGAGGGGAGGTCGGCCCTCGTCTCGCGGCGCTCGTAGGCCAGGGCCTGGAGCGCGAACGGGGTCCGTGGCCCCCGGAGCGGGATCGTGGCGACGTGCTCGCCCCGGACCATCTCCAGCGCCAGCGGATAGGCGTCGTCCCACTCGTCGAACTGGACCTCGTATCGGCCCTCGGGGCGGGCCACGATCGACCATCGCCGATCGTTCCGCCACCGCCACCAGCGGGCGAACTCCGTGAGCGTCGTCCGCCAGAGCAGCGACCCGCGGTCGACGGCCCCGGCCAGCTCCCGGACGATCTCGGGATGCCGGCCGAGCCGGCGCTCCGGGTGGCCGTAGACGAACGCCGGCTCTCCCGCCTCGACCTTCGCCCGGACGGCCCGGATGAGGTGGTCGGCGACCGTCCGGGCGTCCCCGCCCGCCTCGAAGAACACCCCCTCGCAGAGCGGGTGGATGGGGACCTGCAAGACCTTCGAGAACCGGTCGCCCCGCCAGGGGAAGAACGGCAGGTCGTCGTAGCCGAGCTGGAAGTCGGACGAGTACGAGTACCCGAGGTCTTCCAGGACCCGATCGATCCCCTCGTTCCAGCGCCCGTGGGGGCCGGCGAACCCCTCGGGCTCGAATCCCGAGTCGACCAGAGTCCGGTGGGCCCGCTCCAGGTTCCGGCGGTTCGCCGCCTCGTCCCGGTAGACGAAGTGGTGATGGCCGTGCGACTGGGCGTCGACCCCTCGGAGTTCGTCCAGGACGCCGGGCAGTCGGCCATAGGCCGCGGTGCTGACGAAGTGGGTCGAGCAGTCGTCGAGCGGTCGTCGGGCCTCGGCGAACCTCCGGAAATCCTCGGGCTCGGGCTCGTCGAGGTCGAGACGGAGGTTGAAGGCCGATCGGTAGGGGAACGGATAGAAGGCCAGCCGAGCCCAGGTCCCGCCGGCTTTCGAGACCGCCGACCGGATCTGGTCGATCAGCCGTCGCCTGATCCGGGCCTTCGGCCGTCGGGCGACCCGCTCGACCACCGACAGGCCCTCGATCGGCCAGGACGCCGGGGTGGCCTCGGTGTCGACCAGGGCCCGGAACGGGTCGAACCGCTCGCCTCGGCGGAAATGGTCCACGTCGAGCGCGACGTGTCTCTCCGAGAGCATCGAGCGGACCTGTCCCTCGGTGAGTTTCTTCCCGTCGAACAGCACGAAGCGGCCGGCCCGTAGGGCCAGCGGGTGGGCCTCGCGGAGCCGGACGAACGGCACGCCCTCCTGCGCCAGGGCCAGTTCCAGCCCCGGCGGAGTTTCCCACAGGATTAGGGGGAGGGGCGAGAGCGGTGCGTTCAGCGCGTCGATCATGATCGCCCATCCGCCCGGACCGCGTCCGGAACCCGGGCCGACCAGAGGGTCATCAGCCGGGCCGACGGGATCGACCGGAAGACCCGCCGGGTCGCCTCTTCGGGCCGGAGCAGGAACTCGACCCGGACCTCCGCGAAGTCGCGCCGGAGCCGGCGTTGCAAGGCCCCCGGCCAGAACCACCGCTCGCGGACCGGGCCGCCGGCCGGGTACATCCAGAGCCCCCGACGCTCGTCGACTCGCTTCACGACCGCGCTGGGGAGCCAGGGACGCCGGGCGTCGAGCGCCCCGAGATTCTTGTCGACGACCGCCAGCCGCCCGCCCGGGCTCAGGACCCGCCGGGCCTCGTCCAGGACGGGCTCGACCGCCCCGACATGCTCCAATACCTCGATCGCCACGACCGCGCCGAAGGTCGAGTCGGCGAACGGGAGCCGGCGGGCCGAGGCCCGGACCCGGTCCAGCCCGCACGCCCGGCCGAGCATGGCCGCCGACAGGTCCAGCCCGATGACCTCCGCCCCTCGATCGCGGAGATGGGCCGCGAATCGCCCCTTGCCGCAGCCGAGGTCGAGGACGCGGAGCCCTTCGAGCGGCCCCAGGGCGTTCAGGACCGCGAGGAGCCGGACATCCTCGGGGCCGACCCTCGGCTTGAACCGGGCCTCCGACTCGTCGAACCGGGCGGCGACGATGGCGTCATGCGCGAGCATCAACCCGCCCTCCCGGCCGGGTGCGGACGAATCAGGGTCGGGACATGCTCCGCCCCCTGCCCCGCCCGGATCAGCTCGCGGTGCTTCCAGTGCAGGACGGCGGTCGACAGGCCCGACAGCGCGCAGAACGCCAGGCCCTCCAGGCCGTCGCGGAACCCTTGCTTGCCGAAGTAGAGCCTGGCGAAGGTCCAGACCGGCCGGAGGGTCAAGTCGATGAGGCGGCAGGGCCGCCCTTCCCGGCGAAGCTGGACCGCCTCCAGCGTCGTGTAATGGTCGATCTTTCGGAGGAACGTGTGCATGTCGGGGATGGTCCGGTGCGTCAGGTGCGAGTCGAGCTGCCCGGCCGTGCCCCGGAGGTCGACCGTCTCGTGGACGGTTCCGACCCAGCGGCCGTGGTCGCGGCGGAAAAGCCGGAGCGGGAGGGCGTGCTGAGTGCCCGAGAAGCGGAACGACCGGCCGAGCACGACGC
>JAJYDH010000032.1 GCA_021777685.1 Planctomycetota bacterium
CCGGCCGCATCGGGATCGTCACCCGGCGATCGGCCAGGGCCAGCCACTCGGGGCCGAGGCCGAAGGCCTCGCTGCCGAGCAGCAGCGCCAGGCGATCGGGCCGGGGGGCCCGGTCGAGGACCTCGGCGTCGGGCTCGGCGACGGTGGCGACGACCTCCAGCCCGTGCTCGGCCCGGAGCTTTTCGACCTCGCCGACCGGGTCGGCCGGGGCGTAGACCGGCAATCGGAGCGCGGCGCCCATCGAGACCCGGACGACCCGCCGCGAGAGGGCGTCGGGGCAGCTCGGGCCGATCACGACGGCGTCGACCCCGAAAGCATCGCCGATCCGCAGGATCGCCCCCAGGTTGTCCGGCTTGTCGAGCGTCGGGCAGACCACCACCGTCGCCCGGGGCCCGGCACTTCGGAGGGTCGAGCCGAGATCGGGCCAGCCCCGGCGTCGGCCGCAGGCCAGGACCCCCCGGTGGAAGTGGTAGCCGACCAGGGCCTCGATCCGGTCGTGGGGGATCACGAACGTCGGGACGTCTTCGGGGATCGCCGGGGCGTGATGGGCCTCGTAACGGTCCGTGACCAGGACCGAATCGGCCGGGAACCGGCTGGCCAGCAGGCGATAGACCAGCTTCTCCCCCTCGACGACGAACGTGTCGCCCCCGCGCGTCTCGTTGGTCGCCTTCAGGTGGCGATAGACGGCGAGCCGGGGGTCGTCGAGGTCGGAGATGAAGACGCGGGGCATCGGATCTCCGTCATTCGGGCCGGATCTCGGCGAGCCGTCGCCCGATCGCCTCGATGATCGGCCGGGCCTCGGCCTCCAGGACGCGCGAGCCGAAGGTCCGGAGGCGGTCGCCATCAAGGAAGGCCGGGCCGCCCGGCTTCCCGGCATGACGGAGCGAATCGGGGATGACGTGGAGGCCGCCGATGCGGGCCGGGTCGAAAGTCCGGGTCCAGGCGAGGCCGCAGAGTTCCAGGCGGATGGACAGCGTCCGGTCATCAAGGCGGACCACCTCCCGGCCGATCAGATGCCAGAGGAAGACGGGCAGGCCGATTACGTTGAACAGCAGGGTCATCGCGGCGAATTCGCCCGGGTCATACCCACCCTCCACCGGCACCATTCCAAGGGCGGCGATGATCGCCGCGAGGTTCGCGAAGGAGAGCCAGAGTCCGAAGAAGGCCAGGAAGATCCCGCTCCCAGGCCGGAGAGCCGGGATGACGATTCGAAGGATGTCGGGGCCCTCGTCGATGACGATCCGGGATCGGCGGGCGGTCGCGAGCGTCATCGCTGGCTGGTCCTCTCACAAGGCGTCGGCCGAGATCACCTCGCCCCCGGCCCGGGTCGCGATGGCCCTCCAAACGGCGGGGCTCACGGAGTTTTTGATGAAGGCGACGTGGCCGTCGGCGAAGCCGACGTTGGCCCCGCCGGGGTGCAGGCTCCGGGCGGCCTTCCAGCCGGGGTTGTGGTAGGTGATGCAGTCGGGCGCGGGGCTGTTCGGCATCAGGTAATGATTGTAGAGCGTGTTCAGGTAATTGCCGTCGAACCACGCCGCCCCCTTGTTGAGCAGCCAGCCCTTGCCGGCCGCCGCGCAGATGGCGTCGGTCAGCGGCGCGGCGGCGATGTGGGCCATCGCCCGGGCCTGCGGCGAGGGGACCGGCGTGGGCGAGGTCTGGGTGTACGACGGCCCGCTGATCCCGAGCAGGCTCTCGGTGGCCGCCACGGTGGCGCTGGAGCCGTCGAGCAGGTCGGCCATCGAGAGGCTCGGGCCGAGGATGAAGGTGCCGTCGGCGCCGGCGGCCTCGCCGCCGTTGCTCCCCGACCCGGCGCAGAAGGCGTAGCTCACCGGCCCAGAGCCGATCAGCGGTGCCGGCGCGGCGTCGCTCGGGCAGAGGAAGGCCGAGACCTGCACGGCCATCGCCGTCGTGTTCGCCGGGACGGGCGGCCAGAACGCCGACCCGGCCGTCGGCGACGTGCCGAGCGGGAAGTTGAAGTTCAGGGCGTTGCCGAGGCTGGCCTGCTCCAGGAACGGCGCCATCTGCGCCAGCGGCGACCAGCGGTATTGCTGGACCGAGGTGTTGGACGGGACGGGCCCGGTCGGGTAGAGGAACCCGACCGGGAAGCCGCCGTGGGAGGCGTGGTAGTTCTGGAGGGCCAGGCCGATCTGCTTGAGGTTGTTCGTGCACTGCGACCGCCGGGCCGCCTCTCGGGCGGCCTGGACGGCCGGCAGCAGCAGCGCGATCAGGACCGCGATGATCGCGATCACGACCAGCAGCTCGATCAGCGTGAAGCCCCCACGACTCTTGCTCATTCGGCGGCCTTCTTGCCCTCGTGGGAGACCCGCCAGACGGTGCCCGAGGCGTCGTCGGTGACGAGCAGGGCCCCGTCCCTGGCGACAGTCACGCCGACCGGCCGGCCCCAGACGTCGCCGTCGGGGGTGACGAATCCGACCAGGAAGTCCTCGTATTCGCCCGTCGCCTTGCCGTCCCTGAGCGGGACGCGGACGACCTTGTAGCCCGTCCGCCGGGCCCGGTTCCACGAGCCGTGCTCGGAGGCGAAGATGTCGCCCCGGTACTCGGCGGGGAACTGCTCGCCCGTGTAGAACGCCAGGTCGAGCGAGGCCGAGTGCGACTGGAGGATCACGTCGGGGACGATCACCTTGTCCTTCAACTCGGGGTGCTTGCCCTTGTACCTGGGGTCTTCGTGGTTGCCGATGTAGTACCAGGGCCAGCCGTAGAAGCCCCCCTCCTCGACGTGCGTGATGTAGTCGGGGACGAGGTGGTCGCCCAGGCCGTCGCGCTCGTTGACCGAGGTCCAGAGGACGCCGGTTCCCGGCTGGACGGCCAGGCCGACGGGGTTGCGGATGCCGGAGGCGTAGAGCTTCTCGTTCTTCCCGTCGGGGTCGAAGGCGAGGATGTCGGCGCGGCGGTTCTCCCCCTCGTCGTCGTCGTTGTTCGACCTGGAGCCGATCGAGACGAACATCCGCTTGCCGTCGACCGAGAAGGCGACATCGCGGGTCCAGTGGCCGCCGCCGGTGAGCTGGGCGAAGCCCGGGAGCTGCGCGACGATCGTCTCGGCCTTGCCGGTCGCCTTGGTGTCTCCGGCTGCGTAAGGGAAGCGGACGACCGAGGTGGTGTTGGCGACGTAGACGTGGGTCGGGCTCGGCCCCGGCGGATAGAAGGCGATGCCGAAGGGCCGGTTGAGCCCGTCGGCGAAGATGGCCGTCATCTCGGGCTTGCCGTCGTTGTCGGAGTCGCGGAGGATCTTGACCCGGCCGGCGGTGCTCTCGGCGACGAAGATGTCGCCGTTGGGGGCGGTCATGATGACCCGGGGATTGGTCAGGCCGGTGGCGTACTCCTCGACCTTGAACCCCTCGGGCGCCTTGGGCCAGGCCCCGTCGGGCCGCTTGACGACCTTCGGCTGGTTCTTGGACGATGGGGTGTCGAACGGGGCGGGGAGTTCGGCCAGGGTGATCTTCCGGCGGACGCCCGGGGCGTCGGTGGTCCAGTCGCCGAGGGCGTCCTGGCCGGTCCGGGTGGCCGCGGGTGCCCTGGGCGTCTCGGCCGGGGCCGAGGCCGCCGCCCAGGTGGCCAGGGTGCCCGCCGCCAGCGGCAGGGCCAGCAGTCTCGATCGGAAATCGCGGATCATCGCTGGTCTCTCGTCTCGGGGTTGCGTCGTGTCGGGGGTGGTCACGCCGGGTCGAGGCGCGGGCGGCCCGCCCCGACCCGTCAATCCCCTCGACGGTAACACGACCGGATCGGACCTGGCAACGCGGACGGCCCGGCCGACCAGGGTCGATCGGCCCCGATCGGCGAGCCGGACGGGCCGGGACCACGCCGGAATCCGCCGGGCGCATTCGACCGCCATCCGGGCCGGGATTCTGAGGCATTCCGACCCGGAGGACGTTACACTGGTGCGGCCAATCGGCCCGGCGGCTCGTCAGCCGTCCGGGACGTCTTCCATTCCCGGTCCCTGGGGGTTCGTACCGATGAAGAGTTGGATTGTGGTCGTCGCCGCCGCGCTGGTCTCCGTCGGGGCGGTTTCGGTCGGGGCGTACTTCGACAACGCGCCGGACACCGAGGCCATCATGAAGGCCCTGTTCAAGAAGAACTCGGGCAAGTTCAACACCGCCCTGAAGAAGGAGATCGAGACCTCGCCGACCGACTGGGAGGCGCTCCAGAAGACGACCGGTGAGATCGCCAAGCTGGGCGGGGACCTGGAGAAGGGCAAGCCGGGCAAGGGCGACGAGGCCTCGTGGAAGAAGCTCGCCGGCAAGTTCGGCGCCGACACCAAGGCCCTCCACGACGCGGCCGAGGCCAAGGACCTGGCGAAAATCAAGGCGTCGCAGAAGGCGATCGGCGGCTCGTGCAAGGCGTGTCACAACGCCCACCGCGAGTGAGCGATCGATGAGCCCGCGCGGGCCGCGCGCCCTCGGCGCGGCCCGGCGGGCGGCCCCCTCGGCGGCCCGCGCCGAGGGCGCGCGGACCCAGACCCGACCCCGAGGACATCCCCATGACGGAACCGACGCGATCTATGGCCGGCAAGACCTGCCTGGTGACGGGGGCAACCTCCGGCATCGGCGAGGTCGCGGCCCTGGAACTGGCGAGGAAGGGCGCGAAGGTCGTCCTCGTCGGCCGGAGCCGCGAGAAGGCCGAGGCCACCGCCGACCGCATCCGCCGCGAGTCCGGCAACCCCGAGGTCGAATACCTCCTGGCCGACCTCTCCTCGCGGGCCGACGTCCGCCGGCTGGCCGACGAGGTCAAGGCGCGTTACCCCCGCCTGGACGTGCTCATCAACAACGCCGGGGCCATGATCGCCCCCCGTCGCGAGAGCGTCGACGGGATCGAGATGACCTGGGCTCTCAACCACCTGGGCTACTTCCTGCTCACCGACCTTTTGCTCGACACACTCAAGGCATCCGCGCCGAGCCGGATCGTCAACGTCGCCTCGGACGCCCACCGGATGGTCTCCGGGATCAATTTCGACGACGTCGAGGGGAAGAAGGACTACAAGCCGTTCCGGAACTACGGCCAGTCGAAGCTCGCCAACATCCTGTTCACCCGCGAGCTGGCCCGCCGGCTCGAAGGGACGGGCGTGACCGCCAACTGCCTGCACCCGGGGTTCGTCGCCACCAACTTCACCACCGGCAAGGGGTTCACCTTCCGGGTCTTCCAGGCGATGGCCAAGCTCTTCGCGATCACCCCCGAGGAGGGGGCGAAGACGACGGTCTACCTCGCGAGTTCGCCGGAGGTCGAAGGGGTCTCGGGTGGGTACTTCGCGAAGTCCCGGAAGGCGAAACCCCGGCCGACGGCGCTCGACGACGGCGCGGCCCGGCGGCTCTGGGAGCTGAGCGAGCGGATGGTCGGCTCGACGGCCCCGGCCTGACCACCCCGGGACGCTTCAACCAGGAGGCCGCCCGGCGGTCGGGCCGATCGCTCGAGGTCCTCGATGCCGACGTCACGCCGGGGTCTCGCGGGCGACCGCGCCATCTGGCGGGCTCTTGCGAGAGTCCCGTCATTCGTCCATGCGGACCAGGCCCCGGCGGACTCCGATGGTGACGGCCTCGGTCCGGCTGGCGACGCCGAGCTTGGTGAGGATGTTGTTGACGTGGACCTTGACCGTCCCCTCGGTGACGTCCAGCTTCTGGCCGATCTCGCGGTTGGCCAGCCCCTTGGCGATCAGGGAGAGGACCTCGCGCTCCCGGGCGGTGAGATCGACGGTGCCGACCCGCTGGGCGAGCTTCGAGGCGATCGCCGGCGGGATGAAGGTCCGCCCCTCGTGGACGGCGCGGAGGCACTCGACCAGTTCCTCGACCGGCTCCTCCTTGAGGAGGTAGCCCCGGGCCCCGGCGCGGAGGGCCCGGTAGATGTCCTCGTCGCTGGCGAAGGATGTCAGGATGATGAGCCGGGCGTGGGGGTCGGCCGAGCGGATGGCCGCGATGACCTCGATCCCGTCCATCGCCGGCATCCGCAGGTCGATCACCGCGAGGTCCGGCGCCACCCGGGCGAACAGCTCGACGGCCTCGCGCCCGTCCGACGCCTCGGCGACGACCGTCATCCCGTCCTGGCGGTTGATCAGGACCACCAGGCCCTCGCGGAGGATCGGATGGTCGTCGGCGACGAGCACGCGGATCGCGCGGGGATCTCCCGACCCGGTCCTCGGCCCGGCCTTCGGTCCCGGTTCCCGGGCCGGATCGGTCGCCCGCCCCGGGGGCGGGTCGTCGCCCCGAGATCCGGCACGCGGGCGCCTCGGACGGCCCGGCTCCCGGCCGCCGGCCATCCGGCCCTCCGAGGCCCCGGAGGCCGGGAGTGGTTCGAATGCCCGCCCTCCGGCCCCTCTGTCCGTCATCGCCACGCTGCCTCTCCGTCGGGGCGAATCCGCCCCACGATCGGGACGCCCCGGGATGCCAGACGCGGGGTTTGATGATTGTCGAATAGATTCCAAATTCTCCCCACTTCTTCATCTTAAACCAAGGTCACTGCCCCGTCCAACCCTCCGCTCGAACGCCGGCGCCACCCGGGCCCGGCCGGGAGGGGCTGGCTCCGGGCGTCCGATCCTGTTATATGATAGGCCGAGGACACCCCGTCGCCGGCCCGAGAGATGCTCTCGATGTCCGAACCCCGCCCCCTCGCTCGCGGGCCCTTCCCGAGCCCCGACCTCACCCCCGGGCAGGTCGTCCGCGTCCAGCTCGACGCCCTCCGTTGGAATGACGGGCCGTGCCCCGACGGCGGGATCGCGATCGCCTTCCGCTTCGCCTCCGAGGCCAACCGCCGGGCCACCGGGCCGCTTGAACGGTTCGCCGCGATGCTCAGGAATCCGCTCTACCGGCCGATGATCGACCACGCCTCCGCCGAGTTTGGACCGATTCGCGTCGACGGCGACGTCGCCCGGCTTCAGGTCGTCCTGTTCGGCCGGGCGGGAGAGGTGGCCGCTTACGATTTCACGCTTTCGAAGGATCATGACTCCGGCTGCTGGCTCACCGACGGCGTGATGCTCTCCCCGGTCGAGATGGCCTGAAGTCGACGCCATGAGGCGGGCCGGGATCGACACACTCCGGCCGTCGAATTTTATTATCGTGAAAATCGCGGCGAATTAACACATCATTTCGAAAGACCGGGTCAACCCCCCGTGCGATTCCCCGCCCTGGCCACCGACTACGACGGCACCCTCGCCGAGAAAGGCCATGTGGACCAGTCGACCTGGGCGGCCGTCGAGCGATTGAAGGTCTCGGGGCGGATGGTCGTCCTCGTCACCGGGCGCGAGCTGGAGGAGCTGCTCGGGATCTGCCCGAGGGTCGACCTGTTCGACCGGGTGGTGGCCGAGAACGGGGCGCTGATCTACCGGCCCTCGGACCGGAGCGAGAGGACGCTGGCCCCTCGCCCGCCCGACGAGTTCGTCAAGGCGCTGGTCGCGAAAGGGGTCGGGCCGATCTCGGTCGGCCGGGCGATCGTCGCGACGTGGGAGCCGCACCGCGAGGCGGTCGAGGCGACCATCCGGGCGATGGGGCTGGACCTCCGGGTCATCCCCAACAAGCGGGCCCTGATGATCCTGCCGGACGGGGTGGACAAGGCGTCGGGGCTGGTCGAGGTCCTGTCCGAGCTGGGACTCGAGCCGGGCGACGCCGTCGGCGTGGGGGACGCCGAGAACGACCTGGCCATGATGGAGGCGTGCGGCCTCGCTGCGGCCGTGGCCAACGCCCTGCCGGCGGTGAAGGCGCGGGCCGACCTCGTCACCGACGGCGAGCGAGGGGCGGGGGTGGTCGAGCTGATCGGCCGGATGATCGACGGGACGTTGCCCGATCGCCCCGCCCGATAAGGCCGAATTTAGCCGGGCCTCATCATCAGCTCAGGGACATTTCCTAGAATCCCGCCGCATGCTCGGCGCGGCCCTTGCGGGTTGGTGCCGGGCGCGTCGCCGGGACGGTCCGGCGTCGGAAGGTCCCCCCGAAGGCCCTCGACCCGAAGGTGATCCCGATGACCGGCGAACGGACCTCGCTCGACCGAATCTCGCACTTCGTCCACGACCATTTCCTCTGGCTCCTGCTGGCGACCTACGCGGTGGCGGCGGCCGTGCCGGGCCTCGGCCTGGCGATCCGCGACGTCTCGGCGGGGCGGGTGGGATTGGCGGGCGAGTCGATGAACCTCTCGCTGCCGGCCCTGATGCTGGGATTCCTGCTGCTCAATGCCGGGCTCGGGGTGAAGGCCTCGGAGCTGCGCGACCTGGCCAGGCGTCCCTCGCTGCTCGGCCTGGGCCTGGCGGCGAACCTGCTGATCCCGATCGCGTTCATCTTCGTCGTCTCTCGGGCGATGAGGGGCTGGCACAGCGCCGACGAGGTCCAGTTGATCCTGGTCGGCCTGGGGCTGGTGGCCTCGATGCCGATCGCGGGCTCGTCGACCGCCTGGTCGCAGAACGCCGACGGCGACCTGGCGCTCAGCCTGGGGCTGGTCGTGGGCTCGACCTTGCTCAGCCCGTTCGCCACGCCGATGGCGCTGCACGCCGTCGGGTTCATGGCCAAGGGGGACTATGCCGAGGACCTCCACGAGCTGGCCAGCCACGGCTCGGGCGTCTTCCTGATGGCCTGCGTGGTCGCGCCGTCGCTGCTGGGGATCGCGATCCGGCTTCTGGTCGGCGAGCCCCGGCTGGCTGCGGCCCGGCCCTACCTGAAGCTGGCCAACTCGGCGAACCTGCTGGTCCTGAGCTACTCCAACGCCTCGGCCGCGCTCCCGCAGGCGATCCGGAATCCGGATTGGGACTTCCTCGGGGCGATCATGGCGATCACCTCGGCGCTCTGCGTGCTGGCGTTCGCCTCGGGCTGGGCGATCGCCAGGCGGGTCGGAGCGAGCCCCGCGACGAGGGCATCGCTAATGTACGGGCTGGGGATGAACAACAACGGGACCGGCCTGGTCCTCGCCTCGATGGCCCTGGCGGACCACCCGCGGGTGATGCTGCCGATCATCGTCTACAACCT
The DNA here is from genome assembly GCA_021777685.1 of Planctomycetota bacterium. Taxonomy (GTDB): domain Bacteria; phylum Planctomycetota; class Planctomycetia; order Isosphaerales; family Isosphaeraceae; genus Tundrisphaera. The sequence goes on from JAJYDH010000032.1 coordinate 8,952, forward strand.
GGTCCAGCAGGTCGTGGCCGGCATCGTCGGCCACATCGAGGGGCGGCGGATCGGGCGATCGGAGGGGCATTCCGGCCTCCGAGGGCACGCGATTCGCTCGGGAGAGGCCCGGGGGCCGCTCTCCGTGACGGGCGGCTCGGCCCGCCATTCGTCCCAAGAGAGGCCCCTCCGCCATGAAACCGGACGACGCGCTGACGGTCTCGATCGCCCATGACCCGAAGGACATCGAGAAGGCCATCTCGACCGCCCTGACCGAGGTCGCGCTCGACGACTTCAAGGACAAGGTGGTCGCGATCAAGCCCAACGACACCACCGCCAAGCCCCACGACAAGACCGCCTGCACCCAGGCCGACACCCTCCGGGCGACGATCCAGTTCGTCAAGAACCTGCACCCGAAACGGATCATCGTGTCCGGCGGCGCCGGGGAGATGGAGACCGAGGATGTCTTCAAGGTCCTCGGCTTCATGGAGGTGATCGAATCCGAGGGGGTCGAGTGGTTCGACCACAACAAGGCCCCCTTCGTGGGTGTCGACCTCCCGTTCGGCCCGCAGCGGCGGGTGATGGTCAATCCGAAGGTGCTCGAATACGAGAAGGTCGTCTCGCTGGCCCAGCTCAAGGTCCACCGGACGGCGACGGTCACGCTGGCGATCAAGAACATCGCCATGAGCTTCCCGGCGGCCGACTTCTACGGCCACCCCCGGGTGAGCCAGAAGCTCCACCCGCACAACATCCTCAAGGACAAGCAGGCGTTTCTGGTCGGGATGCTCATGCGGTTCCCGATCGACCTGTCGATCGTGGTCGGCCACCCGGCGATGATCGGCACCGGCCCGATCGGCGGCAAGGCGGTCGAGACCGGCCTGGTGATCGCCGGCCGCGACCCGGTCGCGGTCGACTCCGTGGGCGCCTACCTGCTCGGCTTCGAGACCCTGGGCGTGCAGCACCTCCACCAGGCTTATCAGCTCGGGCTCGGCACGCCCTACTCCGACCCCGAGAAGGAAGGCGAGCCGGGCCGGCTCCAGGTCAAGGGCGTGTCGGTCAAGGAGGCCGTGAAGATCTTCCGCAAGGCCGCATACGGGGAGGCTTTCTGACAGAGCTTCGGTACCCCGGCTCCGGTCTTCCCAAACGAACCCATCGGACATAAATTGCATTCGCGGCATGGTTTGCGAATCGGAAATTGGGCCGGCCTCGTTCCACGGAGGGAACGGGCTGGCCGCTCCAACTCGAACCCAACCTGATCCGGCTCCGGCCGTCATCCCTCCGGTTCCAAGACAAAGCCAAAAATGGCGAATTCGATCGCCATCCCCTCTGCCCCCGAATTCGAAGCCAAGGCCGGGACGGGCGACGTCGCCGACGATCCGAGATTCGCTTCCTCAATAAGATCGCGAATGCGGTTATCCCGCTATCAGACTATTTTCGAGGATCGGCGGCCGACCGCGCGAACCGGCCCCTTGTGCGAACCTCCGGCCGGCGGACAATGGATCGTCGGTCGAATTCGATGCCGAGGGAGGTCGGCCGCCCATGCGGGTCCTGATCGTCGACGACGAGCCGAACATCCGCCGGACGCTCCGCGTCGCGCTGGAGGCGATGGGGCATTTGGTCGAGGAGGCCCCGACAGGGCGCGAGGCGCTGGCGAAGGGGGAGGGACGGCCGTTCGACGTGGCCCTGGTCGACCTCCGGCTCGGCGAGGAGTCGGGGCTCGACCTCCTGGAGCCCTTGCTCGCGCAGTCGCCCAGGCTGGCGGTCGTGGTCATCACGGCCCACGCGAGCATCGACACGGCGCTCGACGCCATGAGGCGCGGGGCGTTCGATTATCTGCCCAAGCCGTTCACGCCGGGCCAGGTCCGCGCCACGCTGGAGCGAGTGGCCAGGGTCCGGGGGCTCCGCGACCGCGTGGCCGACCTGGAGGACCGCGTCCGGCTCGAAGTGCCCGAGGCCGACCTCCAGGGGCGCGACCCGGAGGTCCGCCGGGTCCTGGAGATGGCCAGGCGGGTCGCCCCGTTCGACGCGGCCGTCCTGCTCCGGGGCGAGAACGGCACGGGCAAGGGGGTCCTCGCCCGGACCCTGCACGCCTGGAGCAAGCGGGCCGACGGCCCGTTCGTGACCGTCAACTGCCCGAGCCTCAGCCCCGACCTGCTCGAATCCGACCTCTTCGGCCACGCCCGGGGGGCCTTCACCGGCGCCGTCCGCGACGCCGCCGGCAAGGTCGCCGCCGCCGAAGGGGGGACGCTGTTCCTCGACGAGGTCGGCGACCTCCCCTCGCCGCTCCAGCCCAAGCTCCTCCGGTTCCTCCAGGAGCGGAAATACGAGCGGGTCGGCGAGACCAACACGCGGTCGGCCGACGTCCGGCTCGTGGCCGCCACCAACCGCGACCTGGAGGCGCTGGTCGCCTCGGGCGGGTTCCGCGAGGACCTGCTCTACCGGCTCAACGTCGTCGAGATGACCCTGCCGCCGTTGCGAAAACGGGGCGACATCGGCGAGCTGGCCGACCACCTGCTCGCCTTCTTCGCCCGCCAGGTCGGACGGGTCCTGACGGGCTACACCCCCAAGGCCCGCGCCGCGCTGGTCGCCCACGCCTGGCCCGGGAACCTGAGAGAGTTGAGGAACGCGGTCGAGCGGGCCGCGATCCTCGCCGAAGGGCCCGAGATCGGCCTGGCCGACCTCCCCGAGCGGATCGCCCCGCGCGTACCCGACCCCGGCCAGGGCATCGCCCTGGGCGCGCCGGTGAGCCTGGAAGCCCTCGAAGCCGAGCAGATCCGCCGGATTCTCGCCACCACCCCGAGCCGCGAGGAAGCCGCGCGCATCCTGGGGATCGACCCGAGCACGCTCTACCGGAAGCGGAAGCAGTACGGCCTCTAGTCGAATCAGGATCGAGGATCACGCCGGCCCCGGGGCGGCGGGCTTGCGGCCAGCACTCGACCGAAATAACATAAATCCGGGGAATGCTAACGGCGCAACAAGAAAAATGGGGCCCCGGTTCCGATGGTTAACAAGACGGGACCGACCTGGTCGCCGAGCGGTGAAGATTACCAGCGCCTCTTCCGCGAGCAGAATCCCTGGCATCAATCGAAGACCGTCCCCGACGCCTGGGCGAAGCGAGTCGAGCGGCCCCTGGCCCGTCTCCTTCCCGAACGGCTCAAGCGGGACGAGCCCCGTCGATTCCAGTTGATCCTCGGGCCTCGTCGGGTCGGCAAGACGACCTCGATGTATCAGGCGGTCAAGAGACTATTGACGGAAGGTGTCGATTCGAAGAGGCTCTGGTGGCTTCGCCTGGACCATCCGCTCCTGATGGATTTCGCGCTCGGCGGTTTGGTGGATTACGTCGTGCGAAATAGCCGGGCCGATGAGACGAGGCCGGCCTTCCTCTTCCTGGACGAGCTGACTTACGCCCCGAAATGGGACCTCTGGCTGAAAACGTTCTACGACGAGGGTTGGCCCCTCAAGATCGTCGGCACGTCGAGTTCCACGGCGGCACTGAAGGATCGGATGCTGGAAAGCGGCGTGGGCCGATGGGAGGAGCAATACCTCGCGCCCTACCTGTTCCCCGAGTATCTGGATCTGGTCGGGCAGAAGGTTCCGATCCCGTTGGAGGAAACCCTTTCGAAGACCGTGGAGGCATGCATCACCGATTGTGTTGATGTCGACTCCCTCGCCGACCCTCGGCGGCGATTCCTGATCACGGGCGGTTTCCCCGAGCTATTGATCGCCCGGCAGGATATGGAGGACGAGGCCTCGGCACTGCTCCAGTCCCAGCGCATCCTGCGAAACGACGCGATCGAGCGGGCGGTCTACAAGGACATCCCCCAGGCCTTCGGCGTCGACAATCCGATGCTGCTCGAACGCCTGCTCTACACCCTCGCCGGCCAGTTCACAGGGGTCCTTTCCCCGGCGGGGATCTGCCAGAACCTCGGGGGATTGAGCCAGCCGACGTTCGACAGATATCTCTCCTATCTGGAAAGAGCCTTCCTCGTATTCACCCTCTCGAATTACTCGGGGAGCGAGGCGTCGATTCAGAAGAGGGGGCGAAAGCTCTATTTCGTGGACGCGGCCATCAGGAACGCGGCCCTTCAGCGCGGGCTGGGGCCGCTGAGCGACCCCGCGGAGATGGGACTCTTGCTGGAGAACATGGTCGCGGGACATCTCCGGGCCCTGAGCGAAGTCGGCCAGGTCCGGCTCTATCATTGGAGGGATCGAAACGACGAGGTCGACCTCGTCTACGATCATCCGGAGGAACCCCTGGCGTTCGAGATCGGGATGTCGGCCGGCCATCACCGCAGGGGCATCAAGGCCTTCGAGGCGAGATTCCCGAGATTCGAAGGGCGCTGCTATCTCATCTCGCCCGAAATACCGGCGAGCCTGCCCGGCGCGAACAGGGATGGGATCGGGACGATGCCCATCGATTTGTTCCTCCTCGCGGTGGGGGCGCAGTTGGAACGAGAACTCGCCCGACGCCTCTCGCCCTGAATCCGCCCGCTTCAGCTTTCGAGAGTCGGACGACGAGGTCTTGCGGGCGGCCATCCTTGCCCGGCCCGAGTTGACCCGCGACGGCTCTCGGGGCCCGATGGGCGATGATCGATGGACGAATCGAGGAATCGCCCGATCGGCCATCGACCATCTTCCATCGGCCCTGCTCGACCCGGTAAGTTGCAGGTCTTCGCCGGGTCGAGGCGACCCGATCTCCGTCAACCCAGGATCGAAGCCCATGGACGCGACCATCCCCTGCCCCGAGTGCGGACGGAACGCCCGGGTCCCGGAAGTCCACCTGGGGAGGCGGTTCAAGTGCCCCGGCTGCGGTGCCATCGTCTCCACGACGCGGCCCGAGTTGAGCGAGCCTTATGCGCCCCCGAAGGCGAGCATCGGGGCGACCCGGCCGGCCTCGGGGGCGGATGAGAAGGCTTCGGGGTGGACCTTCCACGTCAAGGTCATGCGCGACCCGGAGCGTATTCTCAAGGGGGTCCTCAAGGCGGAGGTCGCCCCCCGGGGGCTGATCCTCCGGGTGGCGAAGACGGAGGCGGAGGTCGCCCGGGTGCCGGTCGGGACCCCCGCCGAGTCCGAGGGCAAGGCACAATTCACCCTCGACCTCGACGGCCGCGAGGTCAGGCTGGTCGTGGCGCAGCGGGGCGTCTACGGGTATCGCCTGGCCGAGGACGTCGTCGAATTCCTCGACGGGGAGCGGGCCCGGCCCGTCGCCGAGGAGTACGCGGTCCCCCGGGCGCTGGAGATGGCGGCATATTCGCCGTTCTTGATCGCCATGATCGGGATGGCCGGCGGCGCGATCGGCGGCGGGATCGCGGGGGGGATCGGCGGGGGCCTGCTGACGGCGAACCTGGCGATCGTCCGCAAGGAGTCGTGGTCGGTGGCCGCCCGGATCTGGGCCTGCCTGGCCGTGACCATCGGCGGGACCGTCGTGTTCGGCGGCCTCGTCATCGCGGTCGTCCTCTCGCTCCGGGGCCCGAACGTCGCGCCGGCCGAGCCGCCCGGGATCGTGCCGGTCCAGCCGGCCCCGCCCCAGTTTCCGCCGGCCCCGCCGCAGTTCCCGCCGCCCCCCCGGTTCGAGCCCGCCCCTCCCCCGATGTAGCCCGCCCCTCCGGACGAGCCGACGGGGGCGAACGCGGTCGCCCGGGCGTGGGCGTTGATCCGCCGATCGATTTCGATTGTCAATGTGATTTGAATCGATCGTTGCTCGCGACGGGCGACGCCCGATCGGCTATGGCGGCCCCGCCGTGCGAGACATCGCACGGGCGGGGCCTTCGTCGTTTCTGGCCCGTGACCTCTCGGAATCCCGCCCCCGGCCGCCGTGCAATTCGCAAGGTGCCACAGAGCCCGCCTTGCAGGACGCCCGACCGGCCGCCGCGTCGATCCGCCGGGCCGATCGCTATAATCCACGGCGTGCCTGTCACTTGGGTCGCATTGACGCCCCTCGGCACGGCGCATGCCTTGGGGACTGGCGACGAGGAGCCCGATGATCACGACGTTGCGGACCAAGATGCTGATCGGTGTGATGCCCCTGCTGGCCCTGATGGTCGGCCTGGGGATCTGGGCGATCACCCTGTTCTCCCGGCTGGGGAACAACATCGACGTGATCCTCCGCGAGAACTACCGGAGCGTCCTGGCCGCCCAGGGGATGAAGGAGTCGCTGGAGCGGATGGACTCGGCGCTCTGGTTCGCCATCGGCGGCAAGGAGGCCCGAGCACGCGAGCAGTACCGCGAGAACCGCAAGACCTTCGGCGAGAAGCTCCGGGCCGAGCAGAACAACGTGACCCTGCCCGGCGAGCAGGCGATGTCCGACGAGCTGACCGCGCTCCACGCCCGCTACCTCGCCGAGGCCGACCGGTTCTTCGCGCTCCCGCCCGAGTCCAGGGCCGAGCGGACCGAATTCTACTTCGAGGACATCAAGCCGCTGTTCGACGCGATCAAGCGGCGGGCCGACGACGTGCTGGCCATCAACCAGAAGAACATGATGGACGAGAACGACCGGGCCCGGGCGACGGCCGAGTCGTCGACCCGGTGGATGCTGTTTGCCCTGCTCGGATCGGCGGCGCTGGCCTCGCTGATCGCGGTGGCGGCGAGCCGGGCGATCCTCGACCCGATCCGCGCCGTGACCCGAGGGGCCCGCGCGATGGCCCGGGGCGACCTCGACCAGGTCGTCCCCTCGACCACCCGCGACGAGCTGGGCGAGCTGGCCGAGGCGTTCAACGAGATGGCCCGGACGATCCGGAACTTCCGCCAGGCCGGGACGGCCCGCCTGCTCCGCGCCCAGCAGACGGCCCAGGCGACGATCGACTCGTTCCCCGACCCGGTCGTCGTCGTCGACCCGACCGGCTCGGTCGAGCGGGCCAACCCGGCGGCCCGGCGGGTCCTCGGCGTGGCCACGTCCGACGGCCCGCTCCCCTGGACGCCGCCCCCGCAGCTCCGCGAGCCGCTGACCGAGGTCCTCGGCGGCAAGCTCGACCGCCGGCCGATCGGCCTGGAGCACGCGCTCTCGTGCCGCGACGACGGCCAGGAGCGGTTCTTCTTGCCGCACGTCCTGGCCATCCGAGACGACGCCCAGGGGCTCCTCGGCGCCGCGATCGTGCTGACCGACGTCACCCGCTTCCGCCTGCTCGACCAGCTCAAGACCGACATGGTCTCGACCGTCAGCCACGAGCTGAAGACGCCGCTGACCGGCGTGCAGATGACCATCCACCTGCTGCTGGAGGAGGCCGTCGGTCCGCTGAACTCGAAGCAGATCGAGCTGCTGCTGGCCGCCCGGCAGGACTCCGACCGGCTCCTGGCCATGATCAACGACCTGCTCGACCTGACCCGGATCGAGCAGGGGAGGGTCCGGCTCGACCGGACCCTCGCGGCGCCCTCGGACCTGGTCGCCGGGGCGGTCGAGCGGCACGAGCCGAGGGCCAGGGACGGCGGGATCGAGTTGAAAGGCTCGGTCGCGTTCGGCCTGCCGCCGGTCTCGGTCGACCGCGAGCGGGTCGCCCATGTCTTCGACAACCTGATCGGCAACGCCCTGGCCCACACCCCGCGAGGGGGGTCGGTCAAGGTCTCGGCCGGGGCGAACACGGACGGGACGGTCGGGTTCGCGATCGAGGATTCCGGCGAAGGGATCGCGCCGGAGCACCTGTCGAGGGTCTTCGAGAAGTTCTATCGGGTCCCCGGTTCGAAGTCGTCGGGGGGCGCCGGGCTCGGCCTGGCGATCGCCCGCGAGATCGTCGAGGCTCACGGCGGCCAGATCGGCGCCGAGAGCCGGCCGGGGCGGGGGACGACCTTCGCATTCACCTTGCCGACCGCCCCCTCCGACGGGGCGACCGCGAACGGACAGGAGGAGGGACACACATGGGCCTCGCCAGGCACATCCTGATCGTCGACGACGAGCCCAACGTCCGGCTCGTCTTCCGGACCGCCCTGGAGTCGACCGGGGCCGAGCTCGCCGCCGCCGAGGACGGCGAGGCCGCCCTGGCCTGGCTCAAGGCCAACGACGTCGACCTCGTCCTGCTCGATCTCCAGATGCCCCGGATGGGCGGGATGGAATTGCTCGGACGGCTCCGAGGCGAGGGGATCGACGTGCCGGTGGTCATCATCACGGCGCACGGCAGCATCCCCGACGCCGTGGCGGCGATGAAGCTCGGCGCCATCGACTTCCTCTCGAAGCCGCTCACGCCCGACGCGCTCCGCCGGGCCGTCGCCGAGGTCCTCGACCGCAAGGCACCGACTCCCGCGCCCGCGGGCGAGCCGGCTCCGTTCATCTCGCCGTTCGCCAGGCACCTCCGCGAGGCCAAGCGGGCGATCAACCGTCGCCACTTCGACGACGCCGAGGTGAGCCTCCGCCAGGCCATCGGCCTGAACCCGAAGTCGGCCGAGGCCCAGAACCTGATGGGAGTCATCCACGAGTGCCGTGGCGAGCACCACGCCTCGTATCAGTGCTACAAGGCCGCCCTCAAGGCCGATCGCCAGTACGAGCCGGCCCTCCACAACATGCAACGCTACTACGAACGCTTCACCTTCGGCCAGAGCAACGTGCCCGTCGACACGGGCTCGGACTTCTCGGGATAGCGGGTAGCAGTCAGCGGGTAGCGGGTGGTCAATGCAAGTTGATGCCCGACGGAAGGGTCTCTCTTCTCTACCCGCTACCCGCTACCCGCTACCCACTGGAGGCCCCCGATGGCCATCGCGACGCTCGCGCTGGGATTGCTGATTTTCGGCCTGTTCTACGGGCTGGTCGCCGCGTGCGACCGGCTCTGATGGGAGACGACCGCCGTGCTGTATCTGACATCGATCCTGACCGTCGCCGCGCTGGTGTACCTCGGGTACGCCATGATCCGGCCGGAAAGCTTCTGAACCGAACACCGCCCGGAGATTTCCCAAGTGGATCCGTCTATCGCCTGGCTGCACCCGGTCTGGGCCTTCTCCCTGCCGATCGCGGCCTCATTTCCGCTCGGCCGGCTGATGGCCCGGTCGCTCGACGTCCCGGGCGACCGAATCGGCCGGGGATTCGACGCCATCCCGATGTTCCTCTGCCGGCTCATCGGCAAGAAGACCCCCGCGCGGATGGACTGGAAGCATTACGCCTTCTCGCTGCTGACCTTCAACGCGGCACTCTTCGTCATCACCTTCGGCCTGCTGTATTTCCAGCAATCCCTGCCCCTGAACCCCGACGGCAAGGGGTCGCTGGCGACCCTCGGATACAAGGACGCCGCCGGGGTCCAGCACGACGGCGCCGACACCGCCGTCATCTTCAACACCGTCTGCTCGTTCGTGACGAATACGAACCTCCAGCACTACTCGGGCGAGCAGCATCTGACGTACTTCAGCCAGCTCGGCTCGATCGTCTGGCTGATGTTCGTCACCCCGGCGGCCGGCCTCTGCGTGATGCTGGCCACCCTCCGGGGGCTCCGGGGCGACAAGGACATGGGCGACTTCCACGTCGACCTGATGCGCGGCCTGACCGCGGTGATCCTGCCGTTCTGCCTGATCCTGGCGGTGACGCTGGTCGGGATGGGCGTGCCGATGACCTTCCACAAGGCGGCGACGGCGACCACGGTCGACGGCGCGACGACCAAGGTCGAGACCCAGACCATCGCCCGGGGGCCGGTGGCCGCCCTGGTGGCGATCAAGCAGGCGGGGACCAACGGCGGCGGGTTCTTCGGCCCGAACTCGACCCACCCGTTCGAAAACCCGTCGCCCTGGAGCAACCTGCTGTCGATCTTCGCGATCGTCGCCCTGCCGATGGCCTCGATCGTCATGGCCGGGTCGATGCTCCGCGACCGGAAGCACGCGCTGGTCATCTACGGCGTCATGCTCTCGCTGCTGGTGACGGGGTGCGTGATCGCGATCCTCGCCGAGGTCAAGCCGAGCGCCGCGACGGCCGGCCTGCCGGTGGCGAGCGGCCCGAACATGGAGGGCACCGAGGTCCGCTTCGGCCCGGTGGCCGCCGCGACCTGGGCGTCGGTCACGACCGCCACATCGAGCGGGTCGGTCAACAGCATGCATGATAGCCTCAACCCGCTCGCCGGGCTGGTGCCGATGGCGATGATGATGCTCAACGTCGCCTTCAGCGGCGTCGGTGCCGGGTTTGAGAACATGCTGATGTACATCATCGTGGCCGTGTTCATCGCCGGGCTGATGGTCGGGCGGACGCCGGAATACCTCGGCAAGAAGGTCGAGGCGAAGGAGGTCAAGCTGGCGATGCTCGCGCTGCTGGTCCACCCGCTGCTGATCTGCGCCGGGGCGGCGATCTTCGCGGCGACGGGCTGGAAGGCGTTCGTCGCCAACCCCGGCCCGCACGGGTTCAGCGAGATCCTCTACGAGTTCACCTCGGCCGCCGCGAATAACGGCTCGGGCTTCGAGGGGCTGGCCGACAACAACCCGCCGTGGAACATCGCCACGGGGATCGTCCTGCTGCTGGGCCGGTTCCCCGCCCTGATCTTCCCCCTGGCCGTCGCCGGGTTCCTGTCCTCGAAGAAGCGGGTCCCGCAGACCGGCGGCACGCTCCGGACCGACAACCTGACGTTCGCCGGGATGCTCCTGGGCACGGTGATCCTGGTCGGGGCCCTGTCGTTCATGCCCGCCGTCGTGCTCGGCCCGGTGGCCGATCAACTGGCGGCAGTGAAGCCTTGATTCCAGCCCACCCTGCCCCTTCACCGGGCGAGAGGAACCCCTGCCGGGCCTCGAAGGATGGCCCGGCCCCGCCCCTGAAGGCGAGGACGGTCCATCGCCCGGCAGGGGTCCCTCACGCCCGTCGAAGGGGAGAGATGGACCGAATCAAAATCTGCCTCCCTCCCCCCCTGGGAGAGGGTGTATGGGCCGGGGTGAGGGTCGTGGCAAGACGAGCGGCCATCGAAACAGGATTCGATGAGCATCGCCAGACCGACGACGCCCCTCACCCCAACCCTCTCCCAGGGGGAGAGGGAGCCAGAAATCCAAGACAATCTCGATTGTTCCATTGGGTAACACGCTCATGAGCCTCGATATCGATGAAATCCCGACGGTCGGGCGGACGGCGTCCGAGGCGCGGGGCTTCAAGCTCCAGCGTCGCCAGACGCGGAAGCTCAACCTGTTCGAGCCGGCGCTGGTGAAGATGGCGGCCCGGCGGTCGTTCGTCATGCTCAACCCGTCCGTCATGGCCCGGAACCCCGTCATGTTCCTGGTCGAGATCGGCTGGTTCTTGACCTCGATCGTCGTCGTTCAATCGATCGTCAATCATGCGAACACAGGGCTCATCGTCTACCAGTCGGCCCTCTCGTTCCTGCTGCTGCTGACCGTCCTCTTCGCCAACTTCGCCGAGGCCCTGGCCGAGGCCCGGGGCAAGGCGCAGGCCGACAGCCTCCGCCAGACCCGGGCCGACACCCCGGCCCTGAAGCTCGACTCGGCCGACGCCCTCGACGGCCAGACCGTCTCCTCGACCCGGCTCCGCTCGGGCGACCTCGTCGCGATCGAGGCCGGGCAGGTGATCCCGGCCGACGGCGAGGTCGTCCGTGGCGTCGCGTCGGTCGACGAGTCGGCCATCACCGGCGAGAGCGCCCCGGTGATCCGCGAGGCCGGCGGCGACCACTCGGGCGTCACCGGCGGGACCCGCGTCCTCTCCGACCGGATCGTGATCCGCGTGACCGCCGAGCCGGGGCAGAGCTTCCTCGACAAGATGATCGCGCTGGTCGAGGGCGCGAGCCGGCAGAAGACCCCGAACGAGATCGCCCTGACGATTGTCCTGGCCGCGTTCTCGATCATCTTCCTGATCGTGACGGCCTCGCTCTACCCGATGGCCCGCTATTTCGACCTGACGCTCGACATCCCCACGCTGATCGCGCTCCTGGTCTGCCTGATCCCGACCACCATCGGCGCCCTGCTGGCGGCGATCGGGATCGCGGGGATGGACCGGGCCCTGGCGGCGAACATCATCGCCAAGAGCGGCAAGTCCGTCGAGGTGGCCGGCGACATCGACACGCTGCTTTTGGACAAGACCGGCACGATCACCATCGGCAACCGCCGGGCCACGCAGTTCGTCCCGCTCGGCGGAGCCAACCCCCGCGAGGTCGCTCGGCTCTCGGGCCTGGCCTCGATGGCCGACCCGACGCCCGAGGGCAAGAGCATCCTCGACCTGGCCAACCGGCAGTCGGCCGTCGACGGCGAGGCCCCGCAGGGCTCGACGTTCATCGAGTTCACCGCCCAGAACCGGATGAGCGGCGTCGACCTGCCCGACGGCTCGCGCATCCGCAAGGGCGCCCCCGACACCCTGGCCCGGTACGTCCAGGAGCAGGGCGGCACGATCCCCGAGGGCTACCAGGCCAACGTCGACGCCATCGCTTCCGGGGGCGCCACGCCTCTGGCCGTGGCCGAGGGGAATCGCATCCTCGGCGTGATCAAGCTGGAGGACATCCTCAAGCCCGGGATCTCCGAGCGGTTCGCCCGGCTCCGCCAGATGGGCCTGCGCGTGGTGATGGTCACGGGCGACAACCCGCTGACCGCCAAGGCCATCGCCCAGCAGGCGGGCGTCGACGACTTCATCGCCCAGGCCACGCCCGAGGCCAAGCTCGCCTACATCCGCAAGGAGCAGGAGGGCGGCAAGCTCGTCGCCATGATGGGCGACGGCACCAACGACGCCCCCGCGCTGGCCCAGGCCGACATCGGCGTGGCGATGAACTCCGGCACGCAGGCCGCGAAGGAGGCCGGCAACATGGTCGACCTCGACAGCGACCCCACCAAGCTCATTGAGGTCGTCGAGATCGGCAAACAACTCCTGATGACCCGAGGCGCCCTGACCACCTTCTCGATCGCCAACGACCTGGCCAAGTACTTCGCCGTGATCCCCGCCCTGTTCATCGTCACCCTGCCCGAGCTGAAGGTGATCGACCTGATGGGCCTGGCGACGAGGGGCGGCGCCTACTCGGCGATCCTGGCCGCGGTGATCTTCAACGCGATCATCATCCCGATGCTGATCCCGATCGCCTTGAAGGGCGTGACCTACCGCCCGGTCGGCGCCGGGGCCCTGCTCCGCCGGAACTTGCTCTGGTACGGCCTCGGCGGCGTGATCGCGCCGTTCATCGGGATCAAGCTGATCGACGTCGCCCTCGACCCGCTCCTGGCGCTGGTCGGCATCGCCTGATCAAAGTTCGATGATTTGTAGGGTGGGTGAGCGGAAGCGAAACCCACCAGGCATTCGACCTCGCCCGAGGATTGGTGGGTTTCGCTACCGCTCACCCACCCTACATAAGATCCGACATTAAGGATTCCGACCGATGATCCGCGAGACCATGAATGCCCTGGCCGCCTCGATCGTGAC
>JAJYDH010000496.1 GCA_021777685.1 Planctomycetota bacterium
AACCTGATGGCGACCCTCCTGCTCTCGCAAGGCGTCCCGATGATCTGCGCCGGCGACGAGCTGGGCCACTCGCAGGGCGGGAGCAACAACGCCTACTGTCAGGACAATGACATCACCTGGTTCGACTGGGACCTCGACGAGAAGAAGGAGGAATTCCTCGATTTCGTCGCCAAGCTGATCCAGATCCGCAAGACCCAGCCGGTCTTCCAGCGCCGGCGGTTCTTCAAGGGGCGGCCGATCCGCGGGGTGAAGGACATTTCCTGGCTCGCCCCCTCGGGCGAGGAGATGGAGGAGGCGGCCTGGACCGCCGGCTTCGTCAAGTGCGTCGGGGTCCGCCTGGCCGGCGACCTCATCGGCGACGTGGACGAGGAAGGCGAGCCGATCGTCGGCGAGACGCTGCTGATCCTGCTCAACGCCCACCACGAGCCGATCCAGTTCACCTTCCCGCCCCACCAGCCCGACCGCCACTGGGAGCGGATGATCGACACCGCCGACCCGTCGGCCGAGTCGAGCTTCCACGAGGCCAAGCAGGTTTATGACCTTCAAGGTCGTTCCGTGACCCTGTTCCGCCTCCGGTCGCGCCACGAGGAGGCCGGCAAGGCGCTCTCGGCCGAGCAGACCGAACAGATTTTCGAGAAGGGCGGCCCGAAGCGCAAGCATTAATTGGTGCATCGACCGGCCCGATCCTCCCGTCGGGCCGGTTCGCCCCCCCGATCTCCCATTCAGAGACACGCCAGGGTCTCCGCCGGCAGTGCCCGTTCGACGAAAAGCCTTCTGGGATTGAAGTTTATTCCGACGACGAGGTCGGCCGCCGGCGGATCGTCGCGGGATTTTTTCCTCCAAGGCGGGCCGCCGACCACCGAACCGGAAACGCGAAGTCGGCGCATATCCAGTGCGGTCATCATCCACCGGCGCCGCTTTTGCCGCCCATTTCGACGTCGTGCAACCCTCGCGTCTACCCTCGGCGGGCGGAAAAAACGGTCCCGACCGTGCGGGGACTTGCCCGATTCGGATCGATAGCGTACAAAGAATGTTGAATAGGTGAGTTCGAATCCGCCGATAGACCCTCCCGCCACCGATCGGGCCGGGACCTCGTGCCCTCGACCGGTCGACATACCCGCCTCGACAGGGCTGGCCTACCGATGCATACCCCGCCGTCCGCCCGATTCGGCCTTCGCCGACGAATCGCCTCGATATTAGCCTTCTGGCCGGTGTCCTGGCTGGCCTCGACGTCCGCCGCCGACTCCCCTGCCGCCAGGACCGGAGAGCAGATCTATCGGGCCCAGTGCGTCTCGTGCCACGGCGCCTCGGGCGAGGGCTCGGCCGAATATCCGAGGACCCTCGCAGGCGATCGCTCGCCGGCGCAGCTCTCCCGGCTGATCGCGAGGACGATGCCCGAGGACGACCCGGGCACCTGCGTCGGCGAGGACGCCGACAAGGTGGCCGCGTACATCCACGAGGCGTTCTACTCGAAGACCGCGCAGGCCCGGGTGAAGCCGGCCCGGATCGAGCTTTCTCGTCTGACCGTCCGCCAGTACCGGAACGCCGTGGCCGACCTCATCGGCAGCTTCCGCGAGCCGGCCGCCTGGGACGCCAAGGAGCACGGCCTCAAGGGCGAGTATTACAAGGGGGCCCGGGTCCGAGGCGGGGGCGCTACGATCGCCCGAGTCGACTCCGAGGTCAAGTTCGATTTCGGCCTGGAAGGCCCCGAGGCCGGCAAGTTCGACCCGAAGGAATTCTCGATCGGCTGGCGGGGGGCCGTCCTCGCGCCCGACACCGGCGACTACGAGTTCATCGTCCGGACCGAGCACTCCGTCCGGCTCTGGGTCAACGACGTCGAGCATCCGCTGATCGACGCCTGGGTCAAGTCGGGCTCCGACACCGAGTTCCGCGGGTCGATCTACCTCCTCGCCGGCCGGGCCTACCCGATCCGCCTGGAGTTCTCCAAGGCCAAGCAGGGCGTGGCCGACTCGAAGGAGAAGAAGGAGAAGGCGCCGAACGTCAAGGCGTCGATCGCGCTGGAGTGGAAGCAGCCGCTCCGGCCCGCCGAGGTCATCCCGGCCCGGAACCTCTCGCCCGGCCGCTTCTCCGAGGTCTTCGTCCCCGCGACCCCGTTCCCGCCCGACGACCGGAGCGTCGGCTACGAGCGCGGGACGTCGGTCTCGAAGGCGTGGGACCAGGCGACGACCGACGCGGCCCTCGAAGTCGCCGATTACGTCGCGTTCCGCCTGAGGGAGCTGGCCGGCGCCGGCGATTCGGCCGATCGCGAGGCCCGGCTCCGCGAATTCTGCCTCAAGTTCGCCGAGCGGGCCTTCCGCCGACCGCTCTCCGACGACGAGAAGGAAAAGTACGTCAACCGCCAGTTCGCTTACGGGCGCGACCCCGAGACGGCGGTGAAGCGGGTCGTGATCCTGGTCCTCAAGTCGCCCAGGTTCCTCTATCGCGAGGTCGACGGCCCGGACGCCTTCAAGGTCGCCTCCCGGCTCTCGTTCGGACTCTGGGACTCGATCCCCGACCGGGAACTTCGCGAGGCCGCCGCGAATGGTGGGCTCAGGACCCAGGAGCAGGTGCGGAAGCAGGCCGAGCGGATGGTGACGGACCTCCGGGCCCGCTCCAAGGTCCGCGAGTTCTTCCTCCAGTGGCTCAAGGTCGAGCACGTCCCCGACATGGCCAAGGACCCCTCGAAGTATCCCGGGTTCGACGCCTCGGTCGCCTCCGACCTCCGGACCTCGCTCGACCTCTTCCTCGACGACGTCGTCTGGGGCGACTCGTCCGACTTCCGCCAGCTCCTCCTGGCCGATTCGGTCTTCCTCAACGGCCGCCTGGCGACGTTCTATGGGGTCGAGCTTCCTCCCGACGCCCCGTTCCAGAAGGTCAAGCTCGACCCGGGACAGCGGGCCGGGGTCCTGACCCATCCGTACCTCCTGGCGAACTTCGCGTACACCTCGACGAGTTCCCCGATCCACCGGGGGGTCTTCGTCGCGCGGAGCCTGCTCGGCCGGTCGCTCAAGCCGCCGCCCGAGGCCGTCGCCCCGCTCGCCCCGGACCTCCACGCCGGCCTGACGACCCGCGAGCGCGTCGCCTTGCAGACAAGCCCGAACTCGTGCACCACCTGCCACTCGATGATCAACCCGATGGGGTTCGGCCTGGAGCACTTCGACGCGGTCGGCCGGTTCCGGTCCGAGGAGAAGGGCAAGCCGATCGACGCCGACGGCGTCTACGAGCCCCCCTCGGGCGAGCCGGCGAAGTTCTCCGGCGCCCGGCAGTTCGCCGAGATCCTGGCGACCTCCGACGAGACGCACGACGCCTTCGTCGAGCAGTTATTCCACCACATGGTCCAGCAGCCGATCCGCGCCCTGTCGGCCGCCAAGCAGCGCGACATCCGCCGCTCGTTCGCCGATCACGGTGACAAGATCCGGTCGCTCCTCGTCGAGATCGCGCTGGCCTCCGCCTCGGCGGGCCGCCCCGACCCGATCAAGGGCTTCGATGCCCGCTTCCCCCGGTCGCCCTTCCCCTCGGAGAGATGACATGGCCACGATTCGGAACCGACGCGAGTTCATCCGCGACCTGGGGATCGGCGCCGCGGCCTTGCCCTTCTTCCTGAACCTGCCGAGCCTCGGGTTCGCCAACCAGCAGGCCCGCAAGAAGCGGCTGGTGGTGATGTTCAGCCCCAACGGCGTGATCCCGTCGAACTTCTGGCCCGATGAGGAGGGCTCGAACTTCACCCTCAAGGAAAGCCTCAAGCCCCTGGAGCCGTTCAAGGACCGGGTCTTGACCCTCAATGGGGTCTGCGACAAGGTCCGGGGCGACGGCGACAACCACATGCGGGGGATCGGCTGCCTGCTCACCGGCGTCGAGCTGTTCCCGGGCAACGTCCAGGGCGGCTCGCACACCCCCGCCGGCTGGGCCAGCGGCCTGTCGATCGACCAGGAGATCAAGAACCGGATCCAGGCCGACCCCGCCACCCGGACCCGGTTCGGCTCGCTGGAGATGGGCGTCATGGTCCCCGACCACGCCGACACCTGGACCCGGATGGTCTACTCCGGCCCCAACAAGCCCATCGCGCCGATCGATGACCCTTATCAGATGTTCGCCAAGCTCTACGGCCGGATGAAGGACCGCGAGACGCTCAGGAGCGTCCTCGACGACATCCAGGGCGACCTCCGCGCCATCGGCTCGAAGGTCAGCCCCGAGGACCGGCAACTCCTCGACGAGCACACCACGTTCGTCCGCGAGATGGAGCAGGAGCTGAAAGAGGGCGACAGGTCGCTCGGCCACGCCGTCCCCGAGCTGGAGAAGGGCGTGAAGGAGCAGAACGACAACATGCCCAAGATCAGCAAGATGCAGATCGACCTGATGGTCAACAGCTTCGCCGCCGACTTCGCCCGGGTCGCCACGCTCCAGTACACCAACTCGGTCGGCGGCGCCAAGATGCGATGGATCGGCGTCGATGAGGGGCACCACGAGCTCTCGCACAACCCGGACACCGACGAGAAGTCGAAAGAGAAGCTCACGAAGATCAACAAGTGGTTCTGCGAGCAGCTTGCCTACCTCGCGAAGCGGCTCGCCGAGACGCCCGAGCCGGGCGGGACGGGCAGCCTGCTCGACAACACGACGATCGTCTGGACCAACGAGCTGGGCAAGGGGAACTCGCACACCCTCGACAACATCCCGTTC
>JAJYDH010000497.1 GCA_021777685.1 Planctomycetota bacterium
CGCTTTTCTCCGGCGGAGCTTGCTCCGCGTCCGGCGATGCCGCGACGGATCGGCTCGGGGCAAGCCCCTCGAAGAAAAGCGGGAGCAAGCTCCCGCACTCCAAAAAGGGCATGCGCCGAGAGCGTCGATCGCCCCGGCCCCTTGCGGCGTCGCCCCCGACGCGCCATCCTGATCCCTGCCGATCGACCCCCTCGACGCACCCGGGAGCCCGCCGCCATGCCGACCCGCCGCCCGATCCTGATGACCCTGGTGCTCCTGGTCTGGACCGCCCCGGCGCGGTCGCAGACATTGCCGGGCACGAAGCCCTGGCCCGACCGGGGCGCCCCGGCGACGGCGATGGTCGAGGGCCTGCACCGCTTCGCCGACCGATTGACGGCCGAGAGCGTCGCCGGGCGCAAGGCCCGATGGGCGGTCGACGCGACCTCGCCCGAGGCTTACGTCAGGTCGATCGAGCCCAATCGCCGGCGTTTCGCCCGGATCATCGGCTCGGTCGGGCCCCGGGTCTCGCCGGTCGGGCTGTCTTACGTCTCGTCGCCGGACTCGCCCGCGAAGGTCGCCGAAGGGGGCGGCGTGGCGATCTTCGCGGTCCGCTGGACCGTCTATCCCGGCGTCGAGGCCGAAGGGTTGCTGCTCGAACCGCCCGGCGGCGACATCCGGGCCGATGTCGTCGCGGTGCCGGACTGCGCGTCCTCGCCCGAGGTCTTCGCGGGGCTGGCGCAGGGGCCGGGGGCCGGAATCGCGCTCCGGCTGGCCCGGCAAGGGTGCCGGGTCCTGGTCCCGACCCTGATCGACCGGACGGACGAGTTCTCGGGCAGCCCTCGGGTCCGGATGACGAACCTGTCGCACCGCGAGTGGATCTACCGGATGGCCTACGAGGCCGGCCGGCACGTCATCGGCTACGAGGTCGACGAGGTCCGCGCGGCGGTCGGCTGGTTCCGGCAGACGGGCACTCGCGGGCGGGCGGTCGGCGTGGTCGGGCACGGCGAGGGGGGCCTCATCGCCCTGTACACGGCGGCGGTCGACACCCAGATCGATGCCGCCTGGGTCGCGGGCTATTTCGGCCCTCGCGAGCAGGTCTGGCGCGAGCCGATCGACCGGAACGTCTGGGGCCTCCTGACCGAGTTCGGCGACGCCGAGATCGCGGCCCTGATCGCCCCTCGAAAGCTCGTCGTCGAGGCTTGCGACGCGCCGAGGGTCGACGGCCCTCCGCCGCCCCGGGGCGGCCGGGACGACGCGACGGCCGGCGTCGTGGTCGCCCCGGCGGTCGAGGCCGTCTCCGCCGAATTCGGGCGGGTCGGGAGCGTCCTCCCCGGGCCGCTCTGGCGGGACGTCTCGCTCACCAGGCCCGGCGCGAACCCGTCCGAGAATCCGGGCCTCGCCGCCGACGAGTTCCTGAGGCAGCTCGGGGTCGAGCCCCGGGCGCCCGGGAACGTCCCGATCCTCCGCGACCTCCGCCCGGCATTCAACCCCCGAAACCGGATGAGACGGCTGGTCGGCCAGCTCGTCGAGTACACGCAAGGGGTCGTCCGGGCCTCGGAACGGGAACGGTATGCCTACTGGTCGAAGGCCGATCGGACCTCGCCCGAGGCGTGGGCGAAGTCCATCGAGCCCCTCCGGCGGGCGTTCCACGAGGAGCTGATCGGCAAGCTGTCCGAGCCCTCCGAGCCGGCCGAGGCGCGGACGGTCAGGCTCTACGACGAGCCGAACTGGGTCGGCTTCGCGGTCGAACTGCCGGTCTTCCCCGACGTCGTCGCCTCGGGCATCCTCCTCCTGCCGAAAGACCTGAAGCCGGGCGAGCGGCGGCCGGTGGTGGTCTGCCAGCACGGGCTCGAAGGGCGGCCCGAGGATGTCTGCGACCCCCGGATCAAGTCCGTCTACCGGTCGTTCGGCGCGCAGCTCGCCGACCGGGGGTACATCGTCTACGCGCCCCAGAATCCGTACATCGGCAAGGACCGATTCCGGACCCTCCAGCGGAAGCTGAACCCGCTCAAGCAATCGCTCTTCTCGGTCATCGTCGCCCAGCACGACCGGACGCTCCGCTGGCTCGCGAGCCGGCCCGAGGTCGACCCCGGGCGGATCGCGTTCTACGGGCTCTCCTACGGCGGCAAGACCGCGATGCGGGTCCCGGCGATCCTCGGCCGGTATTGCCTGTCGATCTGCTCGGGCGACTTCAACGAGTGGGCCGTCAAATGCACGAGCGTCGACCGGCCCGAGAGCTACATGTACACCCTGGAGTACGACATGTACGAGTTCGGCCTGGCCGAGCGGTTCAACTACGCCGAGATGGCCGCGCTGATCGCACCGAGGCCGTTCATGGTCGAGCGCGGGCACAAGGACGGCGTCGGCGTGGACGAGCTGATCGGCTACGAGTTCGCCAAGGTCAAGCGGGCCTATGACACGCTCAACCTGGCCGACCGCGTGGAGATCGCCTACTTCAACGACGGCCACCGGATCGACGGCGCGGGGACGTTCCCGTTCCTGGCCAGGCACCTGGACTGGCCCAGGGGGCGGTGATCTCCATCGACGGCCGATGCGGGTCATCTCGGAGGATCGTTCGCCCCCGATCCTGGATCTGAGATCTGAGATCTGAGATCTGAGATCTGAGATCTGAGATCTGAGATCTGAGATCTGAGATCTGAGATCTGAGATCTGAGATCTGAGATCTGAGATCTCAGATGGGAGGATCGGCCGGGTTCGAAACGGCCGGGCCTCCGCGATGGAGCGGAGGCCCGGCGAGGTCACGGGTCGGCGATGGGTCAAGCCGTGGTGGACGTGGTGGACGACTTGGTCGTCACGGTCGGCACCGTCTTGCCGGTCGTCACCGGGACGGTCGAGGTGGTGCTGGTCGGCGTCGTCGCGGTCGTCGCGGTCGTCCCGGCCGTCGTGGACGCGAGGATCTGCTGGAGCTGCTGGGCCAGGGTCGGGGGGGCGGCGGCGAGCTGGCTCGCCACGGTCTGGCCGGCGGTCGAGGTGCTCGACGTCGTGGGCGTTGTCGGCGTGGTCGCCGCCGGCGTGGTGGCCTTGGGCGTTGTCGTCGTGGTCGTCGCCGGGGTGGTGGGGACGGTGATGGTCGTCTGCGTGACGGTGGAGCCGGCCGGCAGGATGTTGGCGGTCGGCGTGCCGAGGACGTTGGGGAGGAGCGTGGTGGTGGTGGTCGGCGTCGGGGAGGTGGTCCCGGCGTCGGCCACGGAGGTGCTCACGCTGCCCAGCGTCCCGGCCGTCGTGCCGACGATCGGGCTCGCTGCCGCCGAGGTCGCGGCGGCCGCTGCCGCCGCCTTCGTCATGGTGCGGGCGCTCGTGACGTTGCCGGACTTGCCGTCGAAGAGGGTGAAGACCGGGCCGTTGGCGGAGGAGGCCTTCAGGTTGGTGTTGACCCCGAACTGGGCCGGCGTGGTGCCCCTGAACTTGGTGTACGCGCTCTTGGGGACGAACTCGTACTTGGGCAGGAGGTGTTGCAGGTCCTTGAAGTTGCGCTGGGCGGTCGGGGCGATCAGGAAGCCGTTGGCCGAGGCCCTCGGTCGGTTGGTGATGGTGTAGGCGTCGGGCTTCGGGAGGAGGTATCTGGCCAGGAGCTTGAACTGGGCGATCGAGACCGAGCCCTGGAGCTGGCCGTGGACGGCGTAGTCGAAGAAGTTGAACCGGCGCTGGAGGACGTCGGGCTGGTCGGGCTGCTCGCCGGCCAGGGTGAAGGTGTTGCCGATGGCCGAGCGGGCGGTTCCGCCGAGCAGCCGGGCCATGGCCCCGGCCTCGGGCAGGCCCATCGCGGCGGCGTTGTCGGTGAAGTTCTGGAGCTCCTGGGCGGTGATCAGGCCGTCGTGGTTGGCGTCGATGATGTTGAAGGTGCCGTGCTTGATCAGGTAGGTGAGGGCGATCTTGCCCTCGATCGCGGCGATCGCGTTGCCGACGTCGACCCGGGCGAACGAGCGGGGCAGGGTGGTGCCCAGGATGTTGGGCGGGCCGGCCAGGGTGAGGTTGTCGTTGGTGTCGGCGGCCGGGACGGCCGTGTAGGCGAGGATCGCGTTGATCCCGTTGGGGTTATTGTAGGCGTTCAGGTTGAACAGCCCCTTGGCCCCGAAGTTCAGCGTGTTGACCCCGACCGGCGTGGTCAGGTAGGCGCTGTCGGTCACGCCGGTCTGGTTGATCTGGCCCCAGTAGCTGAGGGCCGAGCCGACCAGGGCGTACGACCCGGTGACGATCGCCGAGGAGACCGAGGTCCCGCCCTGGAGGAACGTGTTGGGGTCGGCCCCGTCGCCGGTGAAGGTCCGGCGGAAGGTCGGGGCGTCGAGCGCCGGGGCGGCGAAGTCGGTCGTGGCGCTACGGTTGGCCGCCCCGAGGATGCGGTCGCTGTAAGTGATGAACGAGCCGACCGTGGCGCCGTTGGCGGTGCCGTTGGCGCCTGTGCCTCCTGTGCCGCCTGTGCCCGTCCCGCCTGTGCCCGTCCCGCCGGTGCCGCCGGTGGTGCCGGTGCCGCCGCTGCTGGCGTTGGTCTCGGCCGCGGTCAGCATGGCCAGATTGTTGGAGGTGTTGCCCCCGTTGGTGCCGCCGTTGGTGCCGCCGTTGGTGCCGCCGGTCCCGGTCCCGGTCCCGGTCCCGGTCCCTCCGGTCGTCCCCGTGGACCCTCCGGAGTCACCGATGCCGCCGGGGGTGTTGCCGTTGCCGAAGATC
>JAJYDH010000498.1 GCA_021777685.1 Planctomycetota bacterium
GTCCCTAGGTTCTTCTGTCTTTACTACCCGCTACCCGCTGACTGCTACCCGCTGTCTGCTACCCGCTGACTGCTACCCGCTGTCTGCTACCCGCTCTCACGGCGTCCTGGCGGTTCCATTGTCCCATTCATCCTGGAGCGCCGATGACAGCTTCGAGGATCGCGATCGGGTTCGTCTTGATCTCGTCGGCCCTCTCTTGGCGAGCATCGGTCGCCCAGGAGACGTTCCGCTCGCAGGTCGTCGTCTGCCAGGAGGGCGAGGCGGCGCTGGCGGGTCGAGAGGTGCTGAGACGCGGGGGGAACGCGATCGACTCGGCCATCGCCACGGCGTTCGCGCTGGCCGTGACCCACCCGGCGGCGGGCAACATCGGCGGCGGCGGCTTCATCGTCGCGTATCTGGCCGGGTCGCGCGAGGTCGTCACGGTCGACTTCCGCGAGATGGCCCCCAAGGCCTCGACCGAGACGATGTACCTCGGACCGGACGGACTGCCGAAGCCCGGCCACCGCAAGGGGCCGAGGGCCGCCGGCGTTCCCGGCACGGTCCGAGGGTTGGGGCTGGCCCACGCCCGGTGGGGCCAGGCCCCCTGGGCCGACCTCGTCCGGCCGGCCGCCCGGCTGGCCCGCGACGGGTTCAAGGTCTCCGCGACCCTGGCATCGGGCCTCAATTCCCAGCTTTTCGCCCGGCGGGACGACGCCGACGCCGTGCCCGAAGACCTGGGACCTCGGGGCGACCACCTCGCCGACTTCGCCGCGTCGGTCGCCGCCTTCAAGAAGCCCGACGGGACCCGCTGGCGCGAGGGGGACCTCCTCATCCAGCGCGACCTCGCCGACACCCTCGACCGGATCGCCGCGAACGGCGCCGATGAGTTCTACACCGGCGACACCGCCCGGAAGACCGTCGCCCACATGGCGAAGCTCGGCGGCGTCATCACGCTCGACGACCTGGCCGCCTATCAGGCCAAGGTCCGGCCGCCGATCCGCGGGACGTTCAAGGGGTTCGACGTTTACGGGATGGGCCCGCCGGCCTCGGGCGGAATCCTGATCGTCCAGATGCTCAACATCCTCGAACGGTTCGACCTGAAGGCCGACGGACCGCGCTCGCCGAGGACGCTTCACCGTGTCACCGAGGCCATGCGCCGGGGTTTCTACACCCGGGCGACCGCGATCGCCGACCCCGACTTCGTCGAAGTCCCGGTCGATCGGCTGATCTCCAAACAATACGCCGACGAGCTGGCGAAATCGATCGGCGACAAGGCCACGCCGAGCGCGAGCCTCGCCCCGTTCCCGATTTTGGGTGCCGAGGGGGCGCACACGACGCACCTCTCGACCCTCGACGCGAAGGGGAACGCGGTCGCCATGACGTACACCCTGGAGGAGGGCTACGGAAGCAAGTCGGTCGTCGAAGGGGCGGGTTATCTCCTGAACAACGAGATGGGCGACTTCAACCTCGTGCCCGGCCGGACCGACGCGACCGGCCGGATCGGCACGCCCGCGAACCTGATCGCCCCCCGGAAGCGGATGCTCAGCTCGCAGTCGCCGACGATCGCCCTGAAGGATGGCAAGGTCCGGCTCGTCACCGGCTCTCCCGGCGGCCGGACGATCCCGAACACGACGCTCTGGGTCGTGCTCAACGCCCTCGAATTCGGGCTGAGCCCGAGAGACGCCGTCGACGCCCCTCGGACTCACCACCCGTGGTTCCCCGACGTCCTCAACATGGAAGGACAGAGTTGGGATGCCGCGACCCGCGAGGCCCTGACCTCGATGGGCCACAAGCTGAAGGTCGGCGGCATCCAGGGGGACGCCCATACGATCGTGGTCGACCCCGATGGTACCATCCACGGCGTCGCCGACCGTCGGCGGAGGACTTCGAGGGCCGAGGGGGATTGAGGTTGGCGGCACTCCTCGCCGTCAGATAACCTGCCCATCCTGCAAGATCGTGAACTTCGGGATCACGACGATCTTGTCGCGGATCACGAAGTGCGAGGCGTCGTCCGACTCGACGACGCCCGCCTCGTTGACGATCCGGACGTTCCGCCCGATCCGGGCGTTCTTGTCGACGATGGCGTCCTTGATGACCGACCCCGCCCCGATGCCGATATTGGGCCGGTTGGCACGGACGTTGGCGGCCATCTGCTTGGGGTTCTCGTAGCTGTCGGCGCCCATGATGTAGGAGTTGCGGATCGTCACGTTCTCGGCGATCTGGGCGCGGACGCCGATCACCGAGTTCTCGATCACCGTGTTCTTGCCGATCACGCAGCCGTCCGAGATCAGGCTGTCGGTCACGGTGGCCCCCGAGAGCCGCGAGCAGGGCAGGTAGCGCGGCCGGGTGTAGATCGGGTGGTCGCCGAAGGTGAAGTCGAAGGGCGGGTTGTCCCGCGTCAGGTCGATGTTCGCCTTGTGGAAGGCCCCGACGGTGCCGATGTCCTCCCAGTAGCCGTCGAAGAGGTGGGCCTGGACCCGGTTGGCGGCGATGGCCTGGGGGAAGATCTCCTTGCCGAAGTCGACCGCGTTGCCCGAGGCGAGTAGGTCGACGAGGGTCGAGCGGTTGAAGAGGTAGATGCCCATGCTGGCGAGGTAGGGGCGACCGTGGGCCTCGATCCCGAGCCTGGCCATCCAGTCGGGCTCGGTCCGCATCCGGTCGAGCAGCTCGCGGGTCTTGGGCTTCTCCTCGAAGTCGATGACCCGGCCGTTGGCCTCGATCCTCATGATCCCGCACGACCGGGCCTCGGCCTCGGCCACGGGCAGGGCGGCGATGGAGACGGCGGCCTTGTTCTCGACGTGCGACCGGATCATGTCCTGGAAGTCCATCCGGTAGAGCTGGTCGCCGGAGAGGATCAGGACGAGGTCGAAGCTCGCCTCGGTGAAATAGGGGATGTTGCGGCGGACGGCGTCGGCCGTGCCCTGATACCAGGTCTCGTGCTGCATCGTCTGCTGCGCGGCCAGGATCTCGACGAAGAAGCCGCCGAACGGGGCGAACGTATACGTGTTGGCGATGTGCCGGTGGAGGCTCACCGAGTTGAACTGCGTCAGCACGAAGATCCGGTTCAATCCCGAGTGGATACAGTTGGAGATCGGTATGTCGATCAGCCGGTACTTGCCGGCGATCGGCACGGCGGGCTTGCTCCGCGACTTCGTGAGGGGGTAGAGGCGGGTTCCGCGCCCTCCCCCGAGAATCAGGCTGATGACCCTGGGCATCGAATCTCTCCCGCCGGAACGGAACGGTCGGATACTCCCGAACTGACCCGCCTTGGAGGCCGACAACGATCGAATTCGATGCCATATCACGAGGCCAGGACGGACTTCCCGGGACGGGACCCGGGGCTGGCCCATCCCGGCCCCCGGTCGATCCCGAGGCGATCGGTCGCCGATGAAGCGGCCGATCAATATCGGACTTTCACCAGCCCATCGCCATGTTCGATTCGATGACCTTCCGCGCCCCTTCCAGGTCGGTGCCGGTCTGCTGCATGTAGAGGCGGACGGCGTGGAGCTTATCGCCCTGGGCCTTGGCCAGGCAATCGCGGGCCTTGGCGCAGGGGTCGACCGCCTGGGTCAGGCCGAGGAGGTTCTTCGAGATCACCCACGCATCCCGGGGACGATGGCTGACGCGAATCACTTCCTCCAGGGGATAATTCGCGTGCGCGAAACCGCGGGCCTCCGACTCGTCCTCGACGCAGGCGATCATGATATGTGACGTGGTTTCCACCTCGAACAGCGGCATGTCGGGACCCCTTTCCTGGAAGTGACCTTCAGGGGATGAGGAGGGCCGGCGAGATGACGAGGGCCCTCTGAGACCGATCCTACCCGCGGCGCGGGGTAGAATCAAACCCCTGCCCGTCGAAAGGTGGGACGGCCGATGATCGGGCCTCGGGCGGAGTCCCTCAGCTCGGACACTGACGGGCGACGGGAGAAATCGGGGCCGGATGACCCCTCGGCTCGTCCCGCGGCACGACAAGCACGCCGGCCCGGGGCCCCTCGAAGGGGAGCCCCGGGCCGGCGGGGTGATGGACCTCGATCGTCGATCATTGGGAGGGCAGGCCGGTGTCGACCGTGCTCTGGTCCTCGTACATCTGCGAGAGGATCAGCGAGCCGTTGCTGACGACCCGCTCGCCGGCGGAGAGCCCCTTCTTGACGATGACCTCGCTCGTGTTCTCCTGCTCGATCTCGAGCTTCCGCCGCTCGAACAGGTCGGCGTCCTCTCCCGCATCGCCCTTCTCGACGAAGGCGTAGTATTCGCCGTTGATGACCGTCAGGGCGTTCCGGGGGATCACGGTGTCGCCCGGCAGGGGGTCGATCTGGAGGACGGCCCGGACGAGCATCCGGGCCTTGAGGGTCTTGTCGGGGTTGGGGATCGAGGCCCTGATCCGGAGAGTCCGGGTGTCGGGGTCGACGCCGTTGGCGATGCTCTCGACCCGGGCGGGCGGGAAGTCCTGCTTGGAGAACTGGAACCGGATGTCCCACTTCTGGCCGATGTGGACCTTGTCCTGGTCGCTCTCGAAGACGTTGCCCCAGACCCAGAGTTCCGTCATCGGCGAGATGGTCAGCAGGTTGTTCTGATTGTCGTAGAAGTTTCCCGGCACGACGTCGCGCTCGACCACCACGCCGTCGACCGGCGAGAGGACCGTCATCCGGGAGATGTCCTGGGTGTTGTCGTCGGCCTCCAGG
>JAJYDH010000499.1 GCA_021777685.1 Planctomycetota bacterium
CGCCGCCGGGCATCTCGTCCTGGCGGGGGAGAAGCACCAGCTCGTCTCGGTCCTGACCTGGAAGCGGCAGCTCCTGGCCAGCTACTCGGGGCTGGTCCTGACCTACGCGATGTTCATCCCCAACACCTGGAAGCGGGCCGCCGCCGTCCTCCTGCCGGCGGTCGCCCTGCCCTACCTGATGTTCCAGGGCCTCCGGCTGGCCTACGACCCGCTCACCAAGCTCCTGGCGGTCGACAGCGAGATGGAAACGCTGCCGGTCCCCCTGATCGCGGCCCTGATCGGCGTCTACGGGTCGCACGCGATCCAGCGGGGGCGGCGCGACGCCTTCAACGCCCGCCGGTTCGGCCAGTACGTCCTGAAGGACCGGATCGGCGACGGCGGGATGGGCGAGGTCTACCGGGCCGAGCACCTGCTCCTGAAGCGCCCCTGCGCCCTGAAGCTGATCCGGTCGGAGCGCGACGCCGACGAGGCGACCCTGGCCAGGTTCGAGGCCGAGGTCCGGGCGACGGCGCGGCTCTCGCACGTCAACACCGTGGAGATCTACGACTACGGCCGGGCCGACGACGGCACGTTCTATTACGTCATGGAGCTGCTCCGGGGCCTGGACCTGGACGACCTGGTCCGCCGGCACGGGCCGCTCCCGCCCGGCCGGGCCGTCCACCTGCTCCGGCAGGTCTGCGGCGCCCTGAAGGAGGCGCACGACTCGGGGCTGATCCACCGCGACATCAAGCCCGGCAACATCTTCGCCGCCGAGCGCGGGGGCGTCCACGACGTCGCCAAGCTCCTCGACTTCGGCCTGGTGAAGCGCCGGGCCGAGGGCGAGGTCCGGGGCGCCTCGAAGCCGGCCCGGTTCAGCGGGACGCCGCTGTACATGGCCCCCGAACAGGCGTCAAACTACGAGGGAGCCGACGCCCGGACCGACATCTACGCGCTGGGGGCCGTGGCCCATTTCCTGGTGACGGGCCGGCCGCCGTTCGACCGGGTCGACCTGGATGAGATCCTCCGAGCCCACGCCTTCGAGGACGCCCGGCCCCCCTCCGCCCTCCGGCCCGAGTTGCCCGACGACCTGGACCGGGTGATCCTCCGCTGCCTGGCCAAGCGCCCGGCCGATCGCTTCCCCGACGCCGCCGGCCTGGAGCGGGCGCTCGCCTCCTGCCGGTCGGCCGGCGAGTGGACCGAGGAGCAGGCCGCCGCCTGGTGGAAGGACCGTGCCCCCCGGCCCGCCGCCCCGGTCGACGGCCGGGCCGAGGACACCTGGTCGCCGCCCTGACCGATCGATCCGGCCGGTCTTGGCCCTCTGGGCGGTGGCCTCGGCGAACCGCCGGGCCTGGAGCGGGTTGACCACGGCCAGGGGGATCTCGGCGGCGGCCAGGGCCGCCGCGGCGGGGACCTCCAGGCCGCCGGTGGCCTCCAGGACCGCCAGGGTCACGCCCATCGGCCGGAGCCGGGAGACGGCCTCGGCCAGGCCGCCCGGGTCGTTGGCGACGCGGAAGGCCGGCCCGGGCGAGCAGGCGATGTCGAGGTGGCCCTTGGCCACGTCGATGCCGACGAAGACTTCGGAGGGGGCGTCCATTCAGGGGCTCCAGGAGTGTCCGCTGATCGAGCTCCGGCGATCCCCAGCCTTGCGATGCGGCCTGTCGACTGTTCGGGGTCTCTCCGGATGGGCGGGGACGGCGACCAGGCTCACCCACGGCCTCGACTGACGCCGGGCCCGAGGGGCATCGGCCTACCGCCCCCGACTCCGTGCCATGGTCGCTTGTCCAGACTCAGGAAACATACAAAAGGGGGGCGGAAAGGGCCGGCGACCTCGAAGTTTGCGGCGATTTCAGCGGTCTTGAGTCCGTCCCGCCCCCGAACCCTCGCCCCTTGGCACGCCTCCTAGAATACGATTCGTAACCGTTAAAGACCGGACGAGGCTCGCGAGGGATTCGAAACGCATGGCGGGATTCGAGCCGGAGGAGATGGACATCGCCGCGGGCGTGATCCCGGACGGGGCCAAGGATCAGCCCGGCCGGCGGATGGTCACGACCGCGCTGCTGCTGGCGATGGCCGTGGTCGCGCTGGAGCAGACCGTCGTCTCGACGGCGATGCCGAGCATCATCGCCCAGCTCAAGGGGATGGACATCTATCCCTGGGTCTTCTCGGCGTACTTGCTCGCCTCGACGGTGACGACTCCGGTCTACGGCAAGCTGGCCGACCTCTGGGGCCGCAAGCGGGTCCTCCTGTTCGGCCTGGCGCTGTTCGGCGTGGGGTCGGTGATGTCGGGCCGGGCGACGTCGATGCCCGAGCTGATCGCCATGCGGGTCGTGCAGGGGCTGGGCGCCGGGGCGGTCGGGCCGATCGTCCTGACCCTGCTCGGCGACCTGTTCACGCTGGAGGAGCGGGCGAAGGTCCAGGGGCTCTTCAGCGCCGTCTGGGGGGTCTCCAGCGTGGCCGGGCCCTGGCTGGGCGGGACGTTGACGGACAACCTCTCGTGGCGGTGGGTGTTCTACGTGACCGTGCCGTTCTCGGTCCTGGCGGCCTGGGTGCTCGTCCGCCACGTGAACGAGGACGTCCGCCGCGACAAGGTCCTGCCGATCGACTGGCGAGGCGCGGGCCTGCTGGCCCTCGGCTCGACGCTCCTCCTGCTGGCGATCCTGAGCGGGCCGACTCTGGCGCCCTTGATGGGTTGGAGCCTGCTCGGGGCGTCCCTGGTCCTGCTCGCCTGGTTCGTCGCGGTCGAGCGGTCGGCCGCCGACCCGATCCTGCCGCCCGACCTGTTCGTGCAGGTGCCGATCGCCGCGGCGATCGCCGGGAGCTTCCTGATCGGGGCGCTGCTGTTCGGGATCGACACGTACATCCCGCTGTATGTCCAGGGGGTCCTGGGCGGGAAGGCGACCGAGGCGGGCGAGGTGATCACGCCGCTGTTCTTCTCGTGGGCGATCAGCGTGGCGGTGGCGGCCAAGGTGGTGGTCCGGTTCGGGTTCCGGACGACGGCGGTGGTCGGCATGGGGGTGATCGCGCTGGGGATGGCGGGCCTGGCGCTGGGGGCCGACCGGCCGGCGTCGGCGGTCTGGCTGTTCAAGGTCTCGCTGGTCGTCACCGGCCTGGGGTTCGGCCCGGCGTCGTTGAGCTGCATCCTGGGCGTCCAGAACGCGGTCGACTGGAACCGCCGGGGGGCGGCGACGGGCGCGGTCACGTTCTCGAGGGTCCTGGGCGGTGCGCTGGGCGTGGGCATCCTGGGGGCGACGCTCGCCTTCGAGTTCGCCCGCCGGCTCGCCTCGTCGGGGGCCACCGGCCTCGACATCGTCGCGGCGCTCCGGCCCGAGACGCACGACCTGCTCAGGCCCGAGCAGCTCCGGCTGGTCCAGGAGGCCCTGGGTCGGACCCTCCGCGACGTCTTCCTTCAGATGTTCGCCCTGGCCGTCGTGGCGATCTTCTGCGCGACGAGGCTCGCCCCCGGCCGGGCGGTCTCGCGGGTGGAGCAGGGCCGGGAGGCGGAGGACAACCTGGCGCTGGCGACGATGGAGCCCTGATCGGTCCTCGCTTCCGGGAAACCCGGCGGATATGATGACCCTCCCACGAGTCGCCCCGAGCGGATGGGGCGGCCGGGGCCCTGGAACGGAGAAGGACGCGAACGATGCACGAGGATCTGCTGAGCTTGCTGCCCAAGGTCGAGCTGACCAGGCGCGATTTCGTCGTCTCCTCGCTGGCCGCCGGCTTCGCCCTGGCGGTCCAGCCGGTCTCCGCCGCGACCATCACGACCGACGCCGAGGGGCTGGAGGCCGGCGAGGTCAGGGTCCCCGTCGCCGACGGCGAGATCCCCGCCTATCGCGCGATGCCGGCCAAGGGGAGCGGGTTCCCGACGGTCCTGGTCGTCCAGGAGATCTTCGGCGTCCACGAGCACATCAAGGACGTCTGCCGCCGGTTCGCCAAGCTCGGCTACTTCGCCATCGCCCCCGAGATGTACGCCCGGCAGGGGGACGTCTCCAAGCTCACCGACTTCCAGGAGATCTTCAAGATCGTCTCGAAGGTCCCCGACAAGCAGGTGATGTCCGACCTCGACGCCGCCGTCGCCTACGCCAAGGGCACCGGCAAGGCCGACACCGCGAAGCTGGCCATCACCGGCTTCTGCTGGGGCGGCCGGATCGTCTGGCTGTACTCGGCGCACAACCCGGGCCTCAAGGCCGGGGTCGCCTGGTACGGCCGGCTCGTCGGCGACAAGACCGAGCTCCAGCCGAAGTACCCCATCGACGTCGTCGGCGACCTCAAGGCCCCCGTCCTCGGCCTCTACGGCGAGGCCGACCAGGGCATCCCGGTCGCCTCCGTCGAGAAGATGCGCGCGGCGCTCAAGGCCGCCGGCAAGCCCGGCGAGATCGTCCTCTATCCCGAGACGCCCCACGCCTTCCACGCCGACTACCGCCCGAGCTACCGCCAGAAGCCGGCCGAGGACGGTTGGGCGAGGCTCCTGGGCTGGTTCAAGAAGAACGGCGTGGCCTGACCGCCGAGGGCGACTCCTTCTTCCTCCCCTCTCCCTCTGGGAGAGCTGAGCATTACCCACAAGTCCGTTGAGGCTTCTTTGTGGCGGCATTGGGTCCGCGATCTTGCTAGAATGGGCCCTTTCGGCAGGATCGTACATCAACAGGACGGAGTCTTCACCTC